>NZ_VRUX01000593.1:0-2546 GCF_008039885.1 Methylobacterium sp. WL103 | reverse complement strand
TGCCCGCCCGTCACCGACACGGTCTCGATCATCTCAGACCGAACCGCCTCCGCAACCGCCGGAAGGTCGCTCTCCGGCAACAGACGCAACGCAGACGTCTCAGACAAACCGTCCAAAATCGAGGGGGCCGGCATCGGGGGGGACTGCGTCACGGGTTCGGCCTCATCTCAAGTCTCGGACGTGGAGCGAGGGCACAGGGCGCGCACGCTCCGCATCTCAGTCGACGTCCAGGGGTGCGACGCCTTCGGCGCGCCCGTCGGGTGTCAGGGTGATGCGCTGGATACGGGCCTCGGCCCGCTTCAGCAGCATCTCGCAGTGGCGCTTCAGCGCCTCGCCGCGCTCGTAGATCATCACCGATTCGTCGAGCGCCACGTCGCCCTTCTCCAGGCGGCGGACGATGTCCTCGAGCTGCTCCAGCGCCTTTTCGAAAGGCATGTCGGCGGCGATCGCGGTCGCGTCGGGTCGGCTTTCGGTCATCCCTACAGGATCCTTTGGTGCGGTTCTAAGGCGGAGGCGGCGACCGCGACAACCCCGGGCACGATCAGGGTGGGGTGCGACCGGCGGTTTTCCGAGGCTGCGGCGACGTTTGCGCCACACCGGTACGGCGGCGGATCGGCCCGGTCAGCCGAGTTCGTAGCGGAACGGGACGCCCTCGAACGCGTCCGCGCCGCGGCCGATCGCGGCGATGGCGGCGACCATACGGCCGTCGCGGCCGAGCAGGCGGTCGGCGATCTCGACGAACAGGCGGTTCGGCGTGGCCGACGGCGAGGCGAGGCGCAAGGAAGCGGCGGCTTCCACTTCGTCGCGCGCCGGGTCGAGGGCGCAGGCGGCGATGTAGGCGGCCGCGGTCGAGCGGCTGATGCCGGCGTAGCAGTGGATCACCATCGGCTTCTCGCGCGGCCACGACGTGACGAAGTCGAGGATGGCGCGGACATGGTCCTCGGCCGGCAGCACGTAGCCGTCCGTGGCGACCGCGATGTCGCTGACGCCGACGACCGCGTGGCAGCCCTCGGCAATGCTCGCCGGCCGCGCCGGCGTCGCCGGCGGCGTGACAAGCGTCAGGACGTGGCTCGCCCCGGTCGCGGCGACGGTCTCGGTCAGGCGCGACAGGGGGCAGACGTGAAGCGTCGACATCTCGGGTCCGGGATTTCCGTCAGGTTTTGGAGGCGGTCGCCTGCAGCGCCGCGAAGCGGTCCAGGTAGCGGGCTTGGGCCTCGGCGGTCGGCCAGGGGTCGAGCAGGGCGAGGACGGGCTCGGGCAGGTCCTCGTGCCGGCCGAAATAGCGCGCCGCCTCGTCCGGCGCGAATCCGGCGAGGCGCACCGCCTCCGCGTGGGCGGCGACGCGGTCCGCGCGCTTGACCAGGCGTGCGAAGGCCGGCGTCGGGGCATCGAGGCCGAAGCGGCGACGGATCGCGGCGAGCAGGCGCCGCTCGACGCCCTTGTAGGCGTCGCCGATCGCCGCCTTGAGCGGGGAGATGATGTCGCCGACGACGTATTCGGGCGCGTCGTGCAGCAGCAGTTCGAGGCCCTGCTCCGGGGTGCAGGCCCGGAGGAGGTGGCGGCCCACCGCCTCGACCAGCAGCGAGTGCTGCGCCACGGAGAACACGTGCGGCCCGGCGGTCTGCCCGTTCCAGCGCGCCACGCGGGCGAGCCCGTGGGCGATGTCGGCCACCTCGATGTCGAGCGGGGAGGGGTCGAGCAGGTCGAGGCGACGGCCCGACAGCATCCGCTGCCAGGCCCGCGGCTGCACGGCGCTCAACGGTCCTCCTCCGCCAGCGCGGCGCAGGGCGCGTGGCGATGGCAGCCGACGAGGTGGTCGTTCACCATCCCCACCGCCTGCATGAAGGCGTGGACGATCACCGGCCCGCAGAAGGTGAAGCCCTGCGCCTTTAGGGCTTTAGCGATGCGCCGAGACAAGTCCGTCTCGGTCTGGATCTCGCCTCGCGTCCGGGCAATGCCCTGAACCGGCAGACCCTCAGGCAGGTGGTTCCACAGGAACTTCGAAAATCCCGGTCCGCTCTCCTCGATCCGCAGCCAGGCGCGGGCGCCGGCGACGGTCCCGACGATCTTGGCGCGGTTCCGGATGATGCCGGTATCCTGCATCAGGCGCGCGACGTCGGCCTCGGTGAAGCGCGCGATGGCCTCGGGATGGAAGTCGGCGAAGGCGCGGCGGAAGCCGTCGCGGCGACGCAGGATGGTGATCCACGACAAACCGGCCTGGAAACCGTCGAGGATCAGCTTCTCGTAGAGCGCTCGCCCGTCGCGCTCGGGTATGCCCCACTCCGTGTCGTGATAGGCGACGTAGAGCGGATCGAGCCCGGCCCACCAGCACCGGGCGCAGCCGTCCGGGTGATGGATCAAACCCTCGACCGGGTGATGAGGCTCAGTGACGTGGGGTGCCTCGGCCATTCAGCCGGCCGCGGCGTCGGGCATCGCGAAGCTGGCGAAGGCCGGGCGCTCGACGGTGAGGACCTTGCCGTCGGCGTGCAGGGGCTCGCCCGCCGCGATCGCGTCGGCGAGCCGGTCGAGGCGCAGCATCGCGAGGC
>NZ_VRUX01000592.1:0-2549 GCF_008039885.1 Methylobacterium sp. WL103 | reverse complement strand
GCTCGACCCGTTCGGCGACCGCCGCCCGGCGCTCCGCAGCCGGCGGGCGCAGGGCGACGTCGAGGGCGGCTACCGGCCCTGGCCCGGCCAGACCGCGCGTTCGCCCTTCGGCGACGACGACCTGCGCCCGCGCCGCCGCGATCCCGACTACCTGTTCGGCGACGACCCGCGCTACTGACGCCGCCCCCCCCTTCTCCCCTTCGAGGTCCTTCCGTGCTGCTGCAGCGACCCGTTCGCCTTGCCTTGCCCCTGCTCGTGCTCGCGGGCGTCCCGTCCGCGATGGCCCAGGCGACGCCCCCCTCGCCGGCGCAACCGGGCATGGCCGCGACGGCCGCGACGGCCGGGCGCATCCGGGAGGTCGCCTCGGTCGCCGCCGTCGACCCGACCACGCTGAAGCCCGGGACGATCCTGGTGAGCGACCACCGCGACACCCCCTCGGCGCCCGAGAACGGGCTGACGCCCTACCTCGACTGGGTGCGGACCAAGCCGGTGGAGGCGGCCGCGCTCTCGCCCTTCCCCGGCTACAAGGAGCCGGACTACACCACCACCGTGAACGGGGTCGCCAAGCCGCGGCACGAGGCGCTGAAGGTCTACGTCGCCGAGGGGCGCTTCGTGGTGGCACGGCCCGCCGAGGCGATCGACCTGTCGGCGCTGGCGCAGCTCGGCTTCGTGCAGGCGATGGACCCGGCGATCAAGCACAAGGCGCTCGACCCCGCCGACGTGACGCCGACGAAGGACCCGGCCGCGGCCTTCGCCCGCCGTCCCGACCGGCCGTGGTGCGAGCCGGGCACGGTGTGCATCGAGTCGCGCTACGACCTGGAGGGCAAGCTGCCGCTGGGCGTGAAGCTCGCCAACAAGCTGGAGGAGGGCGGCGCCAAGAAGATCGCCGAGTTCGTCTCGTTCCAGAGCGAGCTGCGCACCCTACCGCCCGACCGGGCCGCGAGCCTGGGGGCGCTGACCAAGGTCGACACCACGGTGACGGGCGGGCTCGAGCAGACGATCTTCTGGGTCAACCAGATCCTGCGCTTCGGCAAGTTCCTGGCGGTGTTCCAGCCGATGCCGAACGACCCGACCAAGACCGTCGTCACCACCTACATGGCGCTGGCGATCAAGGGCGACGTCCTCGACCGCAAGGCGGAATACGCCCGCGTGCCCGTGCTGAGGAACCTGCTGCCGGCGCAGGTGCTGATGGGCAACTCGAGCTTCAACACCGGCACCTCGATCAGCGCCGGCCTGCCGACCTACGCCCGCAACCGCATCGCGGCCTTCGCCGACGCCCTCGCCAAGCGCTAAGCGCCCCCGGGGCCTCGCCCCGCACCGCGGAAGGCGGCGCGGGGACCGGCCCGAACGATCGGAGACGCCGGCGGATCAGTAGCCGCGATTCACGATCGAGGGCATCGAGGGCTGCGTGTACAGGCGGTTCACGTCGGGCCGGGTCTGGGTGCCGTTGGTGTCGTTCGAGCGCCGGTAGTTGTCGGTGTTGAAGGTCTCCGCCAGGCCGCTGCGGCTGTCGGGGCCGTCGACGCTGTTGCAGGCGGCGAGGCCGCCGAGCAGGGCGGCCGCGAGGGCGAGGGGAGCAAGGGTCCGAAGGGTCGGGACGGGGCGCATCGCAGGTTCCTGGGGCGTCATCGTGAGGGAGGCGCGGGAATCGCCGGTGCCGGCGGAGGTGTCGGGCCGGTGTGGCCGCGTCAAGGCGGTGCCGCTCGCGTAAAGCGGTTGCCGGGGATCCGATGTCGGATGGCCACGGAAAAGTCACCACGGCGTGGCTTTGCGGCCGCGAACCGGGGCATTCGTGTGGAGGAGCCGCCCCACAACCCTGGCCAAGCGGCCGCGTTCCGGCGACAACCGCCGGGATGAGCCGAAAGCCTTCATGAGCAACGTCCTGCCCTTCCGCCCGCGCACCCCCGTGCAGCAACTCGCCCGGTGCGAGGTCGTCGCCGTCGCCGGCGACCTCCTCACGCTGCTCGAACAGCTCGAGGATGTGAGCGCGCGCGCCGCCGCCATGGGGCGCCCGGCCCTCGAGGTCGAGCGCACGGTCCAGCACCTGCTCGACGCGGTCGGCGCCGTCGAGCGCGCGCTCGACTGCATCGGCGAGGGCGAGCAGGCCGCGCCGGCCTGACGCCGGGCGCCACGTCCCGACCCGAATGCACGACTCGTACGGGGCATGAGAACCCGAACGAGGACGGCGCGAACGCAATCCGACCCCGACGCGAGCGCCTCTCGTAGGCTCGTCGCACGCTCGCCCTCGCGAGCCCGCCTCCCGCCCTGACACACCGAGCCGACCTGCCGACGTTGCGTGCAATGTCCGCGGAACTGTCGCGCTTAAGTTGTCGTTGAGGGGGTGTCGCAGCGCACGCGCCGTGCGGTGCGCCCCATTTCCAATGCTCGAGCATCCTCGGAGGGATCGATGACGTCGTCCTTGAACCGTCGCGCCCTCGCCGTGGTGATCGCCGGCGGCCTCGTCGCAGGCGGCGCCGCCCAGGCCCAAGCGGCCGAGATCGGCTTCTTCGAGGCCTTGTTCGGCGGGGCGCGGCCGGCCGTGCAGGCGC
>NZ_VRUX01000591.1:0-2553 GCF_008039885.1 Methylobacterium sp. WL103 | reverse complement strand
GCGGGCCTGCAGGCGGCGGCCGAGGCGGGCGCGGACGCCCCCGACGGCAGCTACCGGGTGCTGGCGCATCCGTGATGCGCGAAAGGCCTTCCGCGAGGCGCATAGACGGCTTTCAGCCGGCGGCGTCGCGCTCGGCCCTGGCCCAGCCCGCGCGGGTCTCCTCGCAGAACGCGTCGAGCCGGCCCTCCGTGATCGCCACGCGCATCCCCGCCATCAGGTCCTGGTAGTAGGCGAGGTTGTTCCAGGTCAGCAGCATCATCCCCAAGATCTCGTCGGAGCGCACGAGATGGTGGAGGTAGGCGCGGGAATACGCGCGCGACGCCTCGCACGCGGAAGCCTCGTCCAGCGGCCGCGTGTCCTCGGCGTGGCGGGCGTTGCGCAGGTTGATCCGGCCGTGGCGGGTGTAGGCGAGGCCGTGGCGGCCGGCGCGCGTCGGCATCACGCAATCGAACATGTCGACGCCGCGTGCAACCGAGCGCATCAGGTCGTCCGGGGTGCCGACGCCCATCAGGTAGCGCGGCTTGGTGCTCGGTAGGTGCGGCTCCACCGTCTCGATCATCGCGAGCATCACCGCCTGCGGCTCGCCGACCGCGAGGCCGCCGATCGCGTAGCCCTTGAGGTCGAGGTCTGCCAAAGCCCGGGCGCTCTCGATCCGTAGCTCCGGCACGTCGCCGCCCTGCACGATCCCGAACATCGCCTTGCCCGGCTGCTCGCCGAAGGCGGTGCGGCAGCGCTCGGCCCAGCGAAGCGACAAGCGCATCGCCTTCTCGATCGCCTCGCGCTCGGCCGGCAGGCGCACGCACTCGTCGAGTTGCATCTGGATGTCGGAGCCGAGCAGGCCCTGGATCTCGATCGAGCGCTCCGGCGACATGTGGTGGGCGGTGCCGTCCACATGCGAGCGGAAGGTCACGCCCTGCTCGTCGAGCTTCCGCAGCGCCGACAGCGACATCACTTGGAAGCCGCCGGAATCGGTGAGGATCGGCCCGTCCCAGCGCATGAAGCGGTGCAGGCCGCCGAGCCGCGCCATCCGCTCGGCGCCGGGGCGCAGCATCAGGTGGTAGGTGTTGCCGAGCACCACGTCGGCGCCGAGGTCGCGCACCTGGCTCGCATACATGGCCTTGACCGTGCCGGCGGTGCCGACCGGCATGAAGGCCGGCGTCCGGATTGTTCCCCGCGGCATGGTGATCACGCCGGTGCGGGCTTGCCCGTCGGTGGCGTGGACGGCGAAGGCGAAGTCTGTGTCGGACATGGCGGGGACGGCTTCCAGATGCTTTCGGATCGCACCTCTCTCCTTCTCCTCGACCGGTCCCTCCGTCATCCCGGGGCTGCGCAGCAGAGCCCGGGATCCAGAGCCGCCGACGATGCCAGGCTGGAACACGACCTGCGGTTCTTGGATCCCGGGCTCGCCTTCGGCGCCCCGGGATGACGGGGAGGGTCTGGAAGCGGAGTCTAAGAGATCGGCGCGTTCGGCGACCTGCTTGCAGGGATGGGAAGAGGCGCGTTCGGCAAAAACCCTATCAGACCGGGGCGGGAAACAGCAGGCTCGAATCGCCGTAGGAGTAGAACCGATAGCCCTGCGCGATCGCGTGGGCGTAGGCGGCGCGCATGGTGTCGAGGCCCGAGAAGGCCGAGACCAGCATGAACAGGGTCGAGCGCGGCAGGTGGAAGTTGGTCATCAGCGCGTCCACCGCGCGGATGCGCGTGCCGGGGGTGATGAAGATCTCGGTCGGGCCGGCGAAGGGGTGGAGCCGCCCCTCCGCGTCGGCGGCGCTCTCCAGCAGGCGGAGCGCGGTGGTGCCCACCGCCACGATCCGTCCGCCGGCCGCCCGCACCGCGTTGAGGGCGTCGGCGGTCGCGGCATCCAGGATGCCGATCTCGGCGTGCATGCGGTGGTCGGCGGTGTCCTCGGCCTTGACCGGCAGGAAGGTGCCGGCCCCGACATGCAGGGTGAGCGTATGGCGGCCGATCCCGGCGGCGTCGCACCGCGCCAGCAGGTCGTCGGAGACGTGCAGGCCGGCGGTGGGGGCGGCGACGGCGCCGGGGTTGCGGGCGTAGACCGTCTGGTAGTCGGTAGCGTCCCGTGCGTCGGTGGGGCGCTTGCCGGCGATGTAGGGCGGCAGCGGCAATTCTCCGACGGCGGCGACGGCCTCGTCGAGGGCCGGCCCGGCGAGGTCGAAGCGCAGGGTGATCTCGCCCCCCTCGCCCTTGGCCGCGACGGTCGCGTCGAGGCCGCCGCGTTCGCAGGGCTCGCTGGCCCCGTGCCGGCCGAAGGCGATGCGGTCGCCGACTGTCAGGCGCTTGGCCGGGCGCGCGAAGGCACGCCAGAGATCGGGCTCCTCGCGCAGGTGCAGCATCACCTCCGTGCGCTGGCCCGGTGCGCCGGGGCGGGTGCGGATGCCGTGGAGGCGCGCCGGGATCACCTGCGTGTCGTTGAAGACCAGGGCGTCGCCCCGGCGCAGCAGGCCGGGAAGGTCGGTGACGCGCGCATCCTCCAGCTCGTCGCGGTGAGAGCCTCCGCCGGGGCGCACGACGAGCAGGCGTCCGGCGCCGCGC
>NZ_VRUX01000590.1:0-2562 GCF_008039885.1 Methylobacterium sp. WL103 | reverse complement strand
GCCGAGCACGATCGCCCCCTCCCCGCCGATCACCACGAGCCCGAGGCGGGCGGGCAGCGCGACGCAGAGCGCGGCGAACAGCAGGGGCGCGGCGCGCTGCAGGCTGTTGCCGAGCGCGAAGGGCGAGCCGAAGCCGCCGCGATAGACGATGTCGACGAACTGGAGCGGCGACTTGCCGAGCGCCGCCAGGAACAGGCCGAACAGCACGAAGCCGGCGAGCGCCGCGCCGACCGGGATCAGGAACGCCTCAGAGCGCCGCGCCAGCCAAGCGCGGACCTGGAGGCCCCGGGAAGGGCCCTCGATCACCTCGACCGGTGCCACAGCGGCGTCCGCGACCATCCCGCACCGTCCTTCGGTTCCACGATCCCGCAAACCCTGCGGCAGGAAGCGTGCCAGCTTCTCCGACCCCTTCGGATCGAAGGCCGTCCGCTTCCTCTCACGCAGGGGCTACCCACCTCGCCGATTTCGTCACGGCATCGGATCACGCGCGGGTCCCCCCCTCTCCCCGCGGGCGGGAAGAGGCCCGGCTGCACCCCGTCGTGCAGCCGAGGAGCGAAAGGCGAAGCCGAAGCGGAGGTGAGGGGGGGCCGACGGAGGAGCCTCCTTCGGCTCGGCCCCCTCACCGTCGGCTGCCGCCTCGCTTTGCCGACGACAAGGTCGGCAAAGCCCTCTCCCCGCGCGCGGGGAGAGGGGATGCGCGCACGGCGAACCGCCAGACGGCGCGAGCGGGAGGACGACCTGAGGCTCTGGATCCCGGGCTCGCCTCCGGCGCCCCGGGATGACGGGGAGGATGTCGGCACCGGACACGCGACGTTTCTTCCCATCCCCACTGTGGACGACCGTCCTCACCGATTTCGACGCCATCGGATCACGCGCGGGTCCCCCCTCTCCCCGCGGGCGGGGAGAGGCCCGGCTGCACCCCGTCGTGCAGCCGGGGAGCGAGAGGCGAAGCCGAAGCGGAGGTGAGGGGGTGTCGACGGAGGAGCCTCCTTCGTTCGAGCCCCCTCACCGTCGGCTGCCGCCTCGCTTTTCCGACGACGAGGTCGGCAAAGCCCTCTCCCCGCGCGGGAAAGGGGATGCGCGCAAAGCGAACCGCCAGACGCGGCGAGGTGTGAATCGTGTCGCCTCCGCGGGCGCGGGAAACGATCCCTCAGACCGAGCCCTTCACGCCCGCGACGAGGTAGTTCGTGCTTTCCAGCTCGGGCGCCTTCTCGGGGTAGCCCTGGCCGGCGGCGAGGATCTCCTTGCCGGCATTGTCCTTGAGCGGGCCTTTGATGATCTGGTAGCCGCCCTTCATCATCTCGGCCTTGACCGCGTCCGCGTTCTTTCGCGCCGCATCGCTCACGCCGGGGCCGTAGGGGCTCATCTTGACGTAGCCGTCGGCGAGGCCGCCGCGGACGAAGTTCTCCGGCACCTTCCCGGCCTGCATCGCCTCGACGAAGCCCTTGTAGATCGGCAGCCAGTTCCACTCGGCCCCGGTGAGGTACTTCTGCGGCGCCAGCGGCGACTGGTCGACGTGGTAGCCGCAGACGAAGGCGCCCCGGCGCGCGGCGGTCTCCACCGTCACCTTCGGGCTGTCGACGTGGCAGGTGATGACGTCGGCGCCGCCGTCGATCAGCGCGTTGGTGGCCTCGGCCTCCTTGACCGCGAGCGACCACTCGCCGGTGAAGATCACCTGGCAGGTGATCGACGGGTCGACGCTCTGCGCGCCGAGCAGGAAGGCGTTGATGTTGTTCAGGACCTGCGGGATCGGCTTGGCGGCGACGAAGCCGACCTTCTTCGACTTGGTGGCGTGGCCGGCGGCGATCCCGTTGAGATACTGCCCTTGCGCGATGTAGCCGAAGTAGGAGCCGGCGTTCTTCGGGTCCTTGTCGGTCCACAGCCCGCCGCAATGGCGGAACTGGATTTTGGGGTTCTTCTTCGCCTCGGCGACCATGTAGGGGCTGTAATAGCCGAAGGAGGTCGGGAGCAGGAGGCTCGCCCCGTCGAGGGCGATCATGCTCTCCATGGTCTTCTCGACGGCGTTGGTCTCGGGGACGCGCTCCTCCTCCGTGACCTCGAGCCCGGGCATGCCCTTCAAGGCCTTGGCGGCGAGGGCGTGGGCCTGGTTGTAGCCGTAATCGTCCTTCGGCCCGACATAGATGAAGCCGGCGGTGAGCGTGCCGGCCGCGCGGGCCTTGGACAGCGGCGCCAGCGCGAGGGCGGCGGCGCCCCCGAGGAGATGCCTGCGCGAAAGCGAATGGTCTGCCGCGTGATCTGCCAAGGCCGCCTGCTCCGTCCCGATTGCGGGGCGAAGTCTAGGCTTGGCCGCAACACCGGCGAAGCCGAGATTTTCGGCATCGCCGCCGTCGCGGCGGCTGAGCGCGACCCGCGATCGGATCGGCCCCGTCGCTCAAAATCAGTCCTGCCGCTGCGACTCTTTTCGGCAAAGGTCGCGGCGGCGTCGGGGCCGACCTTAGCGGCCGCGATAGGCCCGCGCGTCGCGGGCGTCGCGCAGCGATCCGGTGACGAGGCCGTCGTCGGCGCCGTAGACGTCGCGCCCGTAGCCGCGCGGGGCGTGGC
>NZ_VRUX01000058.1:0-14422 GCF_008039885.1 Methylobacterium sp. WL103 | reverse complement strand
GGCGCCGACCTCGCTGAACCCGGTTCGGCGCTCGGCGATCGTGACGGCGTGGCCGGCGGCGTTCAGCGCCAGCGCCGCGGTCAGCCCGCCGATCCCACCGCCGACCACGGCGACGCTCAGCGCCGGCCCGGGGTCTCGCGGCATCAGGCTTCGCGGCATGGCCCTATTCGGCCGCCGCCTTCTGGTCGTGCCAGACGCTCGCCGCCGGGTCGGCGTGGCCGGCCTTCAGGTCGGCGCGTTGGCGATAGAGCGTCGAGCAGTACTGGCAGATGATCTCGTTGTCGGCACCCATGTCGAGGAACACGTGCGGGTGGTCGAACGGCGGCAGCGCGCCGATGCACATGAACTCGCGCGAGCCGACATGGATGACCGCGACGCCGAGCTCGTTGTGGAAGTGCGGTACCGCCCTGTCAGCCATCGCGCCGTCCTGTGCCTTTGGACCCGTCGCACCGGGTCGCCCGAGCCCCGCTTATGCCGCCGTGCCTCCGTCCGGCGCAAGCCTCGGAGCGAACGCAGGCGCCCTCAGGTCACGCGGCGCCGGGTCGGTCGCCCGGCGTAGAGTTCCGTGACTTGGCGCTGCGGCGGCCACGCCGTACATAAGCTGTCGAAGACCGGCCCGGCGCGGACAAGCCCCTCGATGACCCAGCAAGACCAAGCGACGCGGCGGGTGCCCCAAGCACCGATCCACGGGCCGGAGGGCTTCGAAGGCATGCGCCGCGCCGGACGCCTGACGGCGGAAGGCCTCGACGTGCTGATGGAGGCGACCCAGCCCGGCGTGACCACCGAGGCGCTCGATAAGCTCGCCTACGAGTTCGCCATGGATCACGGCGCCTACCCGGCCTCGCTGCTCTATCGCGGCTACCCGAAATCGATCTGCACCTCGATCAACCACGTGGTCTGCCACGGCATCCCCAACGACAAGCCTTTGCGCGAGGGCGACATCGTCAACCTCGACATGTGCCTGATCCTCGACGGGTGGCACGGCGATTCGAGCCGGATGGCCTTCGTCGGCGAGGTGCCGCGCAAGGCCGCCCGCCTTTGTGAGATCACCTACGAGGCGCTGATGCGCGGCGTCGCCGCGGTGAAGCCCGGCGGCTCGACCAACGACATCGGCCGCGCGATCCAGACCTACGCCGAGGGCGAGCGCTGCTCGGTGGTGCGCGACTTCTGCGGCCATGGCCTCGGCCGGAGCTACCACGACGCGCCGACCATCTTGCATTACGTCGAGGCGAGCTACGACGTGCCGCTGAGGCCGGGCCAGTTCTTCACGATCGAGCCGATGATCAACCTCGGCCGCCCGGCGGTGAAGGTGCTCTCCGACGGCTGGACCGCGGTGACCCGCGACCGCTCGCTCTCGGCCCAGTTCGAGCACACGGTGGCGGTGACCGAGACCGGCGTGGAGATCTTCACGGTGTCGCCGAAGGGGCTGAACCAGCCCGCCAACCCGGGAGCCTGAGGCCGTGCCGGGCCCCGGCGACGAGGCCGAGCACGGGCTCTTCGCCGAACGGCCGGCCGTCGCCCCGAAGCCGGAGGCGCCGCCGCACTATCTCGGCCATCGCGACCGCCTGCGCGAGCGCTTCACCAAGCACGGCGCCGACGCGCTGCCCGACTACGAGCTGCTCGAGCTCGCCCTGTTCCGCGCCATCCCGCGCCGGGACGTGAAGCCGCTGGCCAAGGCGCTGATCCGCCGCTTCGGCAGCTTCGCGGAGGTGCTGAGCGCCGAGCCGGCGCGCCTCGCCGAGGTCGAGGGCGTCAGCGCCGGGGTCGTCGCCGACCTCAAGCTGATGGAGGCGGCCGGGCGGCGGCTGGCGCGGGGCGCCATCGCACAGCGCGCGCTGCTCTCCTCCTGGGCCGAACTGATCGAGTACCTGCGCGCCACCATGGCCTTCGCCACCCGCGAGGAGTTCCGGGTGCTGTTCCTCGACAAGCGCAACCACCTCATCGCCGACGAGATCCAGGGGCGCGGCACGGTCGACCACACGCCGGTCTACCCGCGGGAGGTGGCGCGGCGGTCGCTCGAACTGTCGGCGACCGCGATCATCCTGGCGCACAACCACCCGTCGGGCGATCCGGCGCCCTCGGCCGCCGACGTGGCGATGACTCGCGAGGTCGTCGCCGTGTTGAGCCCGCTGAAGATCGTGGTGCACGACCACGTCATCCTCGGCCGATCGGGTCATGCCAGCTTAAAGGGCCTGCGCCTGATCTGAGACGTGTTTGGAACGAGCCTCGGACAAGCTCGTAATCCCTTTGCGTGGCGCGCCTCTTGCCTCTAGCGTGCCGTATCGGGGAGAGACTGTATGGCGGGCGTAGCCTTCGACGAGATGACCGCCTTCGCAGGCAGCGCGACGAGCCAAGCCGACGTCCGCGAGGCCTACGGCCAGCTCAAGGCGTGGCTCGACGCGACGCCTGTCGATCACTTCAACACCCGCCGCAGCCAGGCCGAGCTACTGTTCCGGCGTATCGGCATCACCTTCGCGGTCTACGGCGACAACGAATCGACCGAGCGGCTGATCCCGTTCGACATCATCCCGCGGGTGATCACCAAGCCGGAATGGGGCTTCCTCGAGCGCGGGCTGAAGCAGCGCGTCACCGCGATCAACATGTTCCTGAAGGACATCTACGGCGCCCAGGAATGCATCAAGGCCGGCATCATCCCGGCCGACCTCGTCTACAAGAACGCCCACTACCGGATGGAGATGCGCTCGTTCCGGGTGCCGCACGACCTCTACGTGCACATCGCCGGCATCGACATCGTCCGGACCGGCGAGAACGACTTCTTCGTGCTGGAGGACAACGCCCGCATCCCCTCCGGCGTGTCGTACATGCTCGAGAACCGCGAGGTGATGCTGCGGCTGTTCCCGGACCTGTTCTCCCGCCACCGCGTCGCGCCGGTGGAGAACTATCCGGACGCCCTGCTCGCGACGCTGCGCAGCCTCGCGCCGGTGACGGCGACCCGCGACCCCACCGTCGTGCTGCTGACGCCCGGCCGCTACAACTCGGCATTCTACGAGCACTCGTTCCTCGCCGACAAGCTCGGCGTCGAGCTGGTGGAGGCGGGCGACCTCTTCACCAAGGACGACGTGGTCTACATGCGGACCACCGAGGGGCCGCGCCGGGTCGACGTGATCTACCGCCGCCTCGACGACGACTTCCTCGACCCGTTGGTGTTCCGCCCCGATTCGATGCTCGGCGTGCCGGGCCTGATGAACGCCTACGAGCGCGGCAGCGTCACGCTGGCCAACGCGGTGGGCACCGGCATCGCCGACGACAAGGCGGTCTACAGCTACATGCCGGAGATCGTGAAGTTCTTCACCGGCGAAGAGCCCATCCTGCACAACGTGCCGACCTATCGCTGCCGCGAGAAGGAGGCCTTCTCCTACGTGATGGACAACCTGTCAGAGCTCGTCGTGAAGGAGGTCAACGGGTCGGGTGGCTACGGCATGCTCGTCGGGCCGCACGCGACCAAGCGCGAGATCGAGGAGTTCGCCAAGCGCCTGCGCCACGCGCCGGACGGCTTCATCGCCCAGCCGACGCTCTCGCTCTCCACCTGCCCGACCTTCGTCGCCTCGGGCGTGGCCCCGCGCCACGTCGACCTGCGCCCCTTCGTGCTGTGCGGCGCCGACGAAATCCGCATCGTGCCGGGCGGGCTCACCCGCGTGGCGTTGAAGGAGGGATCTTTGGTAGTGAATTCGAGCCAGGGCGGCGGTACGAAGGACACCTGGGTCCTGGACGCGTGACGGCCTGACGCCTGCCCTCACCGAGAACCGCGGAGCGGCGCACGCCTCCGGGCCGAGCCGAAGAGACCCAGCGAAACAGCCATGCTCTCCAGGACTGCCGACAACCTCTACTGGCTCTCGCGCTACGTCGAACGGGCGGAATTCGTCGCCCGCATCCTCGACGCCGCGCATCGGCTGGCCTCGCTGCCGACGAGCTACGGCGGGGGCGAGACCAACGAATGGGCCTCGGCGCTGGCCTCTGCCGGCGACCCGGAGGTTTTCAAGCCGCATTACGACGGCGTGAACGCCGCCACCGTGTGCGACTTCCTCGCCTTCAGCCCGCACAACCCGTCCTCGATCCGCTCCTGCATCGAGAGTGCGCGCGAGAACGCCCGGAGCGTCCGCACCGCGCTCACCACGGAGATGTGGGACACCATCAACGGGGCGTGGCTCGAATTGCGGTCCTACGAGAAGAAGGACCTCGACCGCGACGCGTTCTCGCGCTTCCTCGACTGGGTGAAGGGCATCTCGCTGACCTTCGACGGCTCGGCCTACCGGACGATGCTGCGCAACGACACCTACTGGTTCACGCGGCTCGGCACCGCGATCGAGCGGGCCGACAACACCGCCCGCATCCTCGACGTGAAGTACAAGATCCTCCTGCCGGCATCCGAGACCGTCGGCGGCAGCCTCGACTACTTCCAGTGGACCACGATCCTGCGCGAAGTCTCCGCCTTCAACGCCTATCACTGGGTGTATCGCGAGAGCGTCAAGCCGCTGCTGGTGGCCGACCTGCTGATCCTCAACCGGCAGATGCCGCGCTCCTTCGCCAACTGCTACGGCGTGCTCGTCGAGCATCTCGACCTGATCGCCGACGCCTACGGGCGCCGCGGCGCGAGCCAGCGCCTCGCGAGCAACCTGCTCGCGCGCCTGGAAAGCGAGGAGATCGACCGGGTCTTCGCCTCGGGGCTGCATGAGTTCGTGATCGCGTTCATCGGCGAGAACAACAAGGTCGGCGCCGCGATCGCGGACCAGTATCTCGGCTGAAGCGCCGAGGTCCGCGGAAGACGTGGCGATTCGGCTTCCAAGGACGCGGGCTCGGTTGCACCCGACCGCGGAACGTCGTGTAGAACGTGGCACCGGGGCCGCGCGAGGCTCCGACCGTCGGCGCCGCCGAGATGGGCGGAGGCGGGACGGCGAAGGCAAAGCCGGCACGAATCACGCCGGCAGAGGCAAGACGGGCAGAATCGACGCATGCGCATCCGCGTGGTCCACGAGACCATCTACAGCTACGAGCAACCGGCACGCGGGCTGATCCAGGTCCTGCGCATGACGCCGCGCGACCACGACGGCCAGTACGTCCGCCGCTGGCGTATCGAGCCGTCGGTCGACGGCCGGCTCACCGAGCGAGAGGACGGCTACGGCAACGTCGTGCACTGGTTCACGCCGGATCAGGCCTCCGACGCCCTGGTGATCCGGGTGACCGGCGAGGTCGACACCCACGAGACCCACGGCATCGTCCGCGGCGCCGTCGAGCGGCTGCCCGAGACGTTCTACCTGCGCGACACCGACCTCGTCCTGCCGAGCCCGGAGATCCAGGCGCTGTCCGACGCGGTCGCCACCGCCGGCGATCCGGCCGCGCTCCCCTTCCTGCACCGCCTGATGGCCGCGGTGCACGCGCACATGAGCTACACGCCGGGCCCTGCCAGCGCCGCCGTGCCCGCGCCGAAGGCCTTCGCGGCGGAGGCCGGCGTGTGCCAGGATTTCGCCCACGTCTTCATCGCCGCCGCCCGGCACCGGGCGATTCCCGCCCGCTACGTCTCCGGATACCACCGTCCGGAGGGAAGCGACGCCGAGCAGCAGACGCCGCACGGCTGGGCCGAAGCGCTGGTGCCCGATCTCGGCTGGGTCGGCTTCGACCCGACCACCGGCGACGCGACGACGGAGGCCTACATCCGCGTCGCCTCCGGCCTTGACTACCTCGGCGCCGCCCCGATCCGCGGCAGCCGCACCGGCGGCGGCACCGAAACGCTGGACGTGAAGCTCCGGGTGGAGCAAGCCCAGGCGGCACCGCAATCCTGACGCGCGCACCTCTTCGAAAAGCCTGATCCCATGACTTACTGCGTCGGCGTCCTCGTCGAGGACGGCCTGGTGATGATCGCCGACACCCGCACCAATGCGGGGCTCGACGACATCTCGACCTATCGCAAGCTCCACCACTTCAACGTGCCGGGCGAGCGGGTGATGATGCTGGCCTCGGCCGGCAACCTCTCGGTGACGCAATCGGTGCTGAGCCTGCTCTCCGAGGGCGTGACCGGCGACGACGGCGAGCCGAAGCTGAAGCTCGTCGAGACGACCACGATGTTCGAGGCGGCCCAGCTCGTCGGCCGTGCCATCCGCCGCGTCCGCGCGATCGAGAAGACCGGATTCGAGGCGGCGGGGCTTCGGTTCTCCGTGTCGCTGCTGTTCGGAGGCCAGATCGGCAGCGAGCCGATGCGGCTGTTCCTGATCTACTCGGCCGGCAACTTCATCGAGTGCAGCACCGACGCGCCCTTCCTGCAGATCGGCGAGCACAAGTACGGCAAGCCGATCCTCGACCGCGCCGTGAAGTTCGAGACCGAGCTCTACGACGCGCTCAAGGTCGGCCTCGTCTCGATGGATTCGACGATGCGCTCGAACCTCGGCGTCGGCCTTCCGATCGACATTGCCCTCGCCCGCCGCAACGCCCTCGACCTCGAGGTCAACCACCGGATCGAAGCCGGCGAGGGCTACTTCCACGACCTGCGCGAACGCTGGTCGGCAGCTTTGCGCGCCGCCCACCGCGCGATCCCGCGCCCGCCCTACGGGCCTGCGCCGACGAAGTAGGTTTGCCGAATCTATTCGCTCCCAATCAGCGACCTCATCCTGAGGTGCTGCAGCGAAGCGGAGGCCTCGAAGGAGGCCTCCAGGTATCGCGCGCGAGCTGGATGGCTCCTTCGAGGCGGCTGATGCCGCACCTCAGGATGAGGGGGTGGGTGGGCGAAACCGATCGAGAGCGGTTTTCGGCGAAACGCCGAGCGGGCAGCCAGGATCCCGCGATCCTTTGATCCTGCCTCAGCGCTCGTCCGAGCGGGTTGCCCAGGCGCTCAAAAGCGCGCGCGTTTCAGCCGCTGGGTCGGCGGCGCGCATCAGGCCGCCCATCACGGCCATACCCGCCGCGCCGTGCCGACGGCATTCGGCGACGGTGATGATATCGATCCCTCCGAGCGCGATCACCGGAATTCCGATCCGCACAGCTTCGGCGATGGCCCCGATCCCGAGGGCGGGGCCGTAGCCGGGCTTGCTCGCGGTGGGGAAGATCGGGCTCAGCGTCACGTAGTCCGCGCCGCCCTCGGCCGCCTCCGCGACGTCTCGGAGCGTGTGGGCCGAGATGCCGACGAGGGCTGCGCCGACCCGTTGCCGGGCCGCGGCGATGGCGGATCGATCCGTCCCGCCGCCGAGATGGAGTCCGGCGCCGAGGTCGGCCGCGAGGTCGGCGTCGCCGCCGACGGTGAGCAAGCCGCCGGCCTGGCCGACGCGTTCGGCGATCCGCGCCGCCAGCTCCCGCCGCTCGGATGGCGGCAAGTCCTTGTCGCGTAACCAGACCCAGCGACCGCCGCCGTGGAGCACGGCGGCGACGGCCTCCACCAGGGGGCGCGGCCCGTGCCGGTCGGTGACCGCCAACAGGGGCGACGGCAGGCTACGAGCCGACAAGGCCGAGCTGCGGGCTCGACGGCTCGGCCCGGCCGCGTCGGGGAATGCGGCCGGCAAGATACGCGTCGCGTCCCGCTTGGACCGCGCCGCGCATGGCGTAGGCCATGCGGACGGGGTCGTCGGCCTTGGCGACGGCGGTGTTGATCAGGCAGGCGTCGGCCCCAAGCTCCATCGCGATCACCGCGTCGGAGGCCGTGCCGATGCCGGCATCGACGATCACCGGCACGCTCATGCGGCGGCAGATCAGCTCCAGGTTGGCCGGGTTGGCGATGCCCATGCCCGACCCGATGAGCGAGCCCATCGGCATCACTGCGGCGCAGCCGAGGTCGGCGAGCCGTTGGCAGACGATCGGGTCG
This sequence comes from Methylobacterium sp. WL103, assembly GCF_008039885.1. NCBI lineage: Bacteria > Pseudomonadati > Pseudomonadota > Alphaproteobacteria > Hyphomicrobiales > Methylobacteriaceae > Methylobacterium > Methylobacterium sp. WL103. Next base: position 6,618 of record NZ_VRUX01000058.1, on the reverse strand, counting down.
TCGTTGCAGTATGGCAGCACGACGAAGCCGTCGTCGACGAGGTGGCGGCAGGCCTCGATCAGCTCGGTCACGTCCGGGTACAGCGTCTCGCGGTCGCCGATGACCTCGACCTTGATCCAGTTCGTGTCGAGGGCCTCGCGCGCCAGCTCCGCGGTCATGATCGCGTCGCGCGCGGTCTCGCAGCCGGCGGTGTTGGGCAGGAAGCGACGCCCCTTCAGGATCTTGACCGTGTCCGAGCCGTGGCCCTGGAGCGAAACCCGGCGGATCGAGGCGGTGGCGACTTCGGCCCCCGAGGCCGCGACCGCATCGCGCATGATCACCTGCGTCGGATAGCCGGCCGTGCCGATGAACAGGCGCGAACTCAGCGTGACGCCGGCGACGACGAAGGGGTCGTCGGCCTCCGGACGGAGGGGTGTGAGCGTCTCGAGCATCCTCTAGCCTCCCTGCATGGCGCGTACGATCTCGATGCGGTCGCCGTCCGCGATAGGGGTACGCTCCCAATCGCGACGGCGGACGACGCGGCCGTTGACCGCGATGGCGACCCCCTGCGGATCGGGGCTGCCGGTCTCCTCCGCCGCGTGCGCGAACAACGCGGCGAGGTCGGCGGCCTCGATCTCGCGGGCTTGCCCGTTCACCGTCAGCCTCATGCCGAAGCCCTCACGTCCTGGCTTGCGGTAAACCGCGCGAGGGAGAAATCCCGGGCCACCGCCGGCATCGCGCCCGTGGTGACGAGGGCAGCGATCGCGTCGGCGGTCACCGGGGCGAGCAGGTAGCCGTTGCGATGATGGCCGGTGGCGACGACCAGCCCGGGGGCGATCTCGCCCAGGATCGGCGCGTCGTCGTCCGAGGTCGGGCGGAACCCGCTCCACACCGCCTCGACCTCCATCTCCTCGATGCCGGGCAGCACGCGCCGCGCGCCCTCCAGAAGAGCGTAGAGCCCGCCGGCGGTGACGCCGGGGCGGAAGCCGCAATCCTCCACCGTCGCGCCGACGACGATGCGGCCGTCGCCCTTCGGTGCCATGTGGACCTGCTCGGTCCACACCATGTGCGACAGCGTGCCGGTGCGCGCGGTCGTCTTCAGCGCCAACGACTGGCCCTTGAGCGGGCGGACCGGCAGGGCGAGGTTTTGGGGCAGCAGGCCGCCCTCCCCGCTCCAGGCGCCGGCCGCCAGGATCACGGTGTCGGCCTGCAGAACGCCATTGGCGGTGCGGATGCCGGTGACGCGCCCGGATGTCCGTTCGAGGGCGACGACCGGGCTGTTCTCGACGAGCGCCACGCTGGTGCCACGGCAGGCCTGCACGAGCGCCGCCATCACCCGGCTGGGATCGACCTGGTGGTCGAGCGGGCAGAACACGCCGGCGGTGACCGAGGGGCGCAGGGCCGGCTCGCGGCGGCGGACCTCGGTGCCCGCGACCCATTCGGCGGCGACGCCCGAGCGGCGCTGCAGGTCGTAGCGGAAGCGCAGGCGCTCGACCTCGTCGCGGCCGATGGCCAATACCAGCGTCCCGTCCTCGCGGTAATCGATGTCGTGGCCGGCGGCCGCTTGGAGCTCGTCGCGGAACCGGGGCCAGCGCCGCAGCGAATCGAGGGCGAGCGGGAGCAGCGGGTCCGAGCCGGGCTCGTGCTCGGCCGCGGGCGCCAGCATGCCGGTGGCGGCGAGGCTCGCGCCGGACCCGATGGTCTCGCGCTCGACGACCGCGACGGACCGACCGGACTGCGCGATGCGCCAGGCGATCGACAGCCCGATCAGGCCGCCGCCGACGATGGCGACGTCGGCGCGGACGGGCAACGTGACGGACGGGTTCGTGCCGCCGTTCGTCCGGCGAACCCCGATCGGTGATGCTGGGTGACGACCCAAAAGATCCTCCGCGTGGTGTCGCAGAGACCGGGCCTGACGCTTCCTTCGAGAAGCTGGTGCGATCCGTCCACGAGGACGACGCCCACGGTCCAATCCCTACGCCGGTGTGAACCGGATCAGGTTCGAAGGATTTCCGCGCCGCGAGCCCTTGCGAACCTGCCAGCGGTTTCTCAGCCCCTTGCCGGGGATCTCCCTGGAACACCGCAGATGTGGTCCCACTGGCCGGCCCGGTCAACCCCGTCAAAAGGGCGAGCGCGCAGGTTGGTCGCCGTCTGTCGTCGTGATGCCGAGACGGTTCGGAAACCCTGTCGGCACGAAAGGCGGCGGGTTTCCGCCGGGTACGCGCGAGGCGCCACGTATCGTTCACCGGTTCCGTGGTGGTCTCCGCCGGTCCCCCTCGGGGCGCGGAGGTTGGCGTTGCGGACGATCCTGTTGCTCTGCGTAGGGGCCGGCCTCGCCGCAGGCGTGCTCGGCGGGGTCGGCGACCGCCTGACTCACCGCAAGGCCGACGCGCGACCGGCGCCCGCGGCGCCGCCATCCTCCTCGGCACCGAGTGCGATCGCCCTCAATGCGGACCGCAGCGGCCACTTCCTCGCCGACGCCCTGGTGGACGGCCGCTCGCTGCGGATGATGGTCGACACCGGCGCCACCGCGTGCAGCTTCACCGAGGAGGCGGCCGCGCGTCTCGGCCTCGTCCTCACGCCGCGCGACTTCACCCAATCGGTGATGACGGCCAACGGCGTTGTGCGGGTCGCCCCGGTGCGCATCGGCATGATCCGGATCGGGCCGGTCACCGTGCGCGACGTCGAAGCGGTGGTCGTGCCCGGCGGCGGCCTCGGCACGAACCTGCTTGGGATGTCGTTCCTCAAGCGGGTGCGCGACTTCAGCATCGCCGGCGGCACGCTGACGCTGCGGGGCTGAGATCAGCCCTGGCGGCGATGCGGCTTCGGACGCGGCCGGTAGACCATCATCGGCTCGGAAAAGCCGTCGAGGACATGCTCGCCGAGCGGCACCGGATCGCCCCACAGGAAGTCGACGAAGGGCTTCGACATCAGCAGCGGCTCGCCCAGCGTCTTGTTGAGCCGGGCGATGCGGCTCGCCATGTTCACGTCGCGGCCGATGACGGTGAAATCGAGCCGCGTGCCCGAGCCGACGTTGCCGTAGGCGGCCTCGCCGTGGTGGAGCGCGATGCCGGCCATCATCGGCACCGCGAACTGGTGAAGGGTGTTGGCCTCCTCCAGCGCTTGGAGTGCGCCCTGCGCCGCCGTCAGCGCACCCTTGGCGGCGCCGCCGAGGTCGTCGCCCGGCTCGCGGAAGATCGCGAGCAGGCCGTCGCCAAGGTACTTCAGCACCTCGCCGCCCTCGCGTTCGATCGGCGGGACCAGGCAGTCGAAGAAGATGTTGAGCAGGTCCACCGCCTCTTCCGGCGTCATGTCCGCCGAGATGCGGGTGTAGTCGCGCATGTCGGCGAACAGGATCGCCGAGCGGATGCGCTTCACCTGGCCGCGACGGATGTCCCCCGACAGGATCGCCCGGTGCGGCTCGTCGCCGACGTAGATGCGCAGCACCGTGTCGAGCTGCTTGGTGACGAGGCGCATCTCCATCACCGCGGCGAGCGCCGGCATGACGAAGCGCAGGATCGCGACGTCCTCGTCGCGGAACCCGTCCGGGTCGCGGGTCGCGAAGGTGATGCCGTTATGGGTGCCGTTGGTGAAGAACAGCGGCACGACGATGTAGTGGGTGTAGCCGGCGGCCTTCAGGTCGGGGATCACCGAGTAGGCGTCGTCCGGCGTGTCGGCGAGATCGAGGATCAGCCATGCGGCGTCCTCGTGCACCTTCCGGAACGGGCTCGCCGCGTAGGCGCGCTCGGAAGCCTCGCCGTGCGGAAACAACCGCACCGTGGTGCCGGCCTCGCGCGTCCAGATGCGCCCGATGCCGGAATACTCGGAATGCAGCGTGTCGATCGCCGTCGAGGTCCGATCGACGGGCACGCCGACCTGGTTCAGGCGCTCGGCGAAGCCAGCGATCAGGTCGTCGGGCTCGGGCAGGCGCGCTCCTTCGCTCAGCAACCAGTCGCGGATCGCGACGCATTCCTGCAGCGCGCCGAACGGCACGTCGTCCGCCTCCGAGCCGTCGGCTGCGGCGGTCGGCGGCACGGGTGGATGCTGGCGACGCTCAAGCATACGGCCAAGGTGGGTTCGCGGACCGCCAAAGCAAGGCTTCGGGCCGCCGACGACGTGGTCCGCCGACACGAGTCGGAGCAACACGTCATGGCGGATCGGCCGCTCAGTTGTCCAGGAAGCTCCGCAGCTTCCGGCTCCGGCTCGGGTGCTTCAGCTTGCGCAGGGCCTTCGCCTCGATCTGGCGGATGCGCTCGCGGGTCACCGAGAACTGCTGGCCGACCTCTTCGAGGGTGTGGTCGGTGTTCATGCCGATGCCGAAGCGCATGCGCAGCACGCGCTCCTCGCGCGGCGTGAGCGAGGCGAGTACGCGCGTCGTAGTCTCGCGCAGGTTCGACTGGATCGCGGCGTCGATCGGCAGGACGACGTTCTTGTCCTCGATGAAGTCGCCGAGGTGCGAATCCTCCTCGTCGCCGATCGGCGTCTCGAGCGAGATCGGCTCCTTGGCGATCTTAAGGACCTTGCGCACCTTCTCCAGCGGCATGGCCAGCTTCTCGGCCAGCTCCTCCGGGGTCGGCTCGCGGCCGATCTCGTGCAGCATCTGGCGCGAGGTGCGGACGATCTTGTTGATCGTCTCGATCATGTGCACCGGGATGCGGATGGTTCTCGCTTGATCCGCGATGCTGCGGGTGATCGCCTGGCGGATCCACCAGGTGGCGTAGGTCGAGAACTTGTAGCCGCGGCGGTACTCGAACTTGTCGACGGCCTTCATCAGGCCGATGTTGCCCTCCTGGATCAGGTCCAGGAACTGCAGGCCGCGGTTGGTGTACTTCTTGGCGATCGAGATCACGAGGCGGAGGTTGGCCTCGATCATCTCCTTCTTGGCCTGGCGGGCTTCGCGCTCGCCCTTCTGGACCATGTTGACGATCTTGCGGTACTCGCCGATCTCCAGGCCCGTCTCGGAGGCGAGCGTCAGGATCTGCTCGCGCAGGTCCGAGACCTGCTTCGAACCCTTCTCGACGAGGTTCTTCCAGCCCTTGCCGCCGAGCGTCCCGACGCGGGTCATCCAGTTCGGGTCGAGCTCCCAGCCCTGGTAGTGGCGCAGGAACTCGTCGCGGGCGACGCCGTGGCTCTCGGCGTAGCGCATCAGGCGGCCCTCATGCGAGATAAGGCGCTTGTTGATGTCGTAGAGCTGCTCGACCAGGGCCTCGATGCGGTTGTTGTTCAGGGACAGCGACTTCACGTCGGCGACGACGGTGTCCTTGAACTCGGCCTGCTTCTTCTCCTGGGCGGGCGTCGTCTTCTCGTTGCCGGCCTTGCGCGCGGTCTCCTCGTTCTGGAGCTTGCGCAGCTTGCGGTAGTTGTTGGCGATCGCGTCGAACGTCTCGAGCACGCGCGGCTTGATCTCGGCTTCCATCGCCGCGAGCGAGACGTTGTTCTCCATGTCGTCGTCGTCGTCGCCGCCCTCGGGCGCCGGCGTCTCGGCCTCGGCTTCCTCTCCCTCGGTCGCGCCCTCGGCGATCTGCGGGTTCTTGCCGTCGGGGCCGGCATAGGTGGCTTCGAGGTCGATGATGTCGCGCAGCAGCACCTTGCCGTCGACGAGTTCGTCGCGCCAGATGATGATCGCCTGGAAGGTCAGCGGGCTCTCGCACAGGCCGGCGATCATCGCCTCGCGGCCGGCCTCGATCCGCTTCGCGATGGCGATCTCGCCCTCGCGCGACAGCAGCTCGACCGAGCCCATCTCGCGCAGGTACATGCGCACCGGGTCGTCGGTGCGGTCGGTCGGCTCCTTGGTGGCGGTGACGACCGCGACGGCGCGCGTCGGGGCGACCTCGGCCACCTCCGTACCCTCGGCGCCCTCCTCGTCCTCCGACGCCTCGCCGTTGGCGGGCTTGTCGGCGGCGGCCTCGTCGGTCTCCTCGGCCTCGACGACGTTGATGCCCATCTCGGAGAGCTGGGACAGCACGTCCTCGAGCTGGTCGGGGTCGGACTGCCCCTCGGGCAGGACCTCGTTGACCTCCTCGTAGGTGATGTACCCGCGCTTCTTGGCGAGCTTCACCATCCGCTTGACCGAAGCATCCGTCAGGTCGAGGAGCGGCCCATCGGTCTGCTCTGCCGGAGCGGTGTCCGTCTCGTCCCGTTCCGTTGCCTTCGTCGCCATGATCAGCCTATTGTTTCGGCGCGGCACGATGCGGGGGCCTCTCGGCCACGCCGCGCCGTCGGCGCCGCAATGCGTGTGGAACCCGGACGAATCACTTCGACCGCGTCGTAGCTCGGACTCGGTATGCAAGCGAGACGCTTGACCGATTGTTAACCATGCCGCGAAGGCGCTTCGTATTCCGCCATCGCACAGGCCCTACGACACAGTCGAGTCGTTCGTGTCCTGCAGGTCCGCCTCGGTCTCCGCTCCCGCGATCACCGCCAAGCGCTCCTTGACGTCGCACAGCCAAGCGAAGTTCGCCTCTGTTTCTTCTTCGACGAGCGCACGTTCCGCCTGTCGGAGTTCGCTATTTAGCGCGCCGGCCTTGCGGTGCAAGATCACGGCCTGACGCAATGCGTCTTCCAGCTTGACCAGGTCGGCATGCGGATCGAGCGCCCAACGGTCGCCGGGGCGCACCCGCGCGGCGAGCCGCGCGGGTG
>NZ_VRUX01000589.1:0-2563 GCF_008039885.1 Methylobacterium sp. WL103 | reverse complement strand
ACGCCGAGCGCCGTCGCCGGCATCGCGCCGCGGTTGATCGCCGCCGCGTTGCGGATCGGGAACAGCACCTCGGCGTATTTCGCCGCCGTCTCCGGCGCGAGGATGCGGCGCAGGGAGTAGACGAAGGCCTCTGCCTCGACCGGGTCGCCGTTCGACCAACGCCCGCCCTCGCGCAGGGTGAAGGTGTAGGTCAGCCCGTCGTCCGACACGCGCCAGGATTGCGCGGCGCCGGGGATGATGGCGCCGCGGTTGTCGTAGGTGAGCAGCCCGTCATAGAGGTCGCGCAGGATGTGCGCCTCGGCCACGGTCGACGACCGGTGCGGGTCGAGGGTCTCGGGGTCGGCGTCGTTGCCGCGCCGATACGTGCCGTCCGGCGCCGCCCGCGCTCCGGCAGTACCCGCGAGCAGCATGGCGCCCGCGCCGGAAAGCCAGCCACGGCGCGGCAGGCGCATCGGCTCAGGCGCCGGTCTCTGGCACGAGCCCGGCGGCCTCGATGCCGGCGAGCGCGCAGATCTCGTCGTTGTCCGACGTGTCGCCCGAGATGCCGACGGCGCCGAGCAGGCGGCCGCCCTGAGCACGGATCAGCACGCCGCCCGGCACCGGCACCAGGGCCGCGGCCCCGACCACGTGGCTCACCGCCGCGACGAAGTAGGGCTGGGCCTCCGCCCGGGCATGGATCGCCCGCGAGCCGAGGCCGAGCGCCAGGGCGCCGTTGGCCTTGCCCATCGCGATCTCGGCGCGGCGGAGCGAGGCGCCGTCCTCCACCTGGACACATTTCAGAGACCCTCGATCGTCATAGACGACCACGGCGAGCGGCTTCAGGCCGCGCGTTCGGGCCGTCTCCAAGGCGGTCGCGACGATGATGCGGGCGGACTCGAGCGTCAGGTCGATCATCGGAACCGGGGGATTGGGGGGACGGACAGCCGGGGCGGACGGTCCGCGACGGCCAGGGATCAGGACAAGGAGGCGATCGACGATGCGTCGCGCGATCATCCATATCGGAATGCCCCGGACGGGGTCCACATCGCTGCAGCTGGTGCTGGCCACTCTGCGTCCGAGGCTGGCGGAGGCCGGGCTGCTCTACCCAGACCTCGCGCCCGAGGGAGCCCGGTCTGGGGCCGACATCAACCACCAGGGGTTGGGCGAGGCGCTCGACGGCCGGCGGCCGAAGGCGGAGCGCCGCACGATGCTGGCGCGCCTCGATCTGGCGCTCGCCGACACCGACGCCGACACCGTGATCCTCTCCTACGAGGACTTCTCGGTGCAGCGGCCGAGCTTCGGCGTTCCGCGGACGCTGTCCGAGGTGTTCGCCCGGCGCGGCTTCGCGATGGAGGTCGTGATGGCGGTGAAGCCGCCGTTCGAGTTCCTGAACTCCGCCTACGCCCACCGCGCGCAGCTGGTGAAGGAGCCGCGGACCTTCCGTGAATACGCCCGCGCGCATCGCCGCTCCGGGCGCCTCGACTACCGCGCGCTCATCGCCCCGTGGGCGCAGGCGACGGATGGCGCCGTCACCGCCGTGCCGCTTCGCGACGCGCGCTCCGACGCGACGCTGGTCGAGCGGTTCGTCGCCGCCCTCGGCCTCGCCGGGCGGCTCGGGCCGATGATGGACGCCGCGGTCCTGGGCACCGTGACCAACCGCAGTTCCGGGCCGCTCGCCGTCGAGGCTTCGCGCCGGCTGCGGAGCCTCAGGGTCCACCGGCAGGTGGACGGCCACCCGCGCCGCATCGGTCACGTCCTCGATCAGGCGGCGTGGTCGCGCGGCCTCGATCCCGAGCCGTTCCGCGGCGACGCGCCGGAACTTGCCGAGGAACTCGCCGACCGCTTCGCCGCCACCTGCGCGCGCTTCGCCGAGCTGGCCTGGGGCCTGCCATGGGATCGGGTCGTCGCTGCGGCGCCCGCGCGGGCGCCGAACGAGTGGGCCGGCCGGCCGATCCCGGCAGAGACTGAAGCGCAGATCGCGCTCCTGATGCGCGAGACCATGCACCGTTTCGACTTCCGCAGGCCCCCGGCGTGGCGCCGGGTCCCGGCCGAGTGCGTGGAGCGCGCCATCCTCGGCGCTGCGCGGCTCGCCGGTTTCGAATCGCGATGGCGGGTCAGCTGAGCGCGGCGCCCGGTCAAGCAAGGCCGGCGAAGAACGCATCGAAGGCGCCCGTCACCGTCGCCGGGTCCTCGAAATGCGGGAAGGCGCCGGTGGGCAGGGCGCGGATCGTCCAGTTCGGCCGGCCGGCGAAACGCGGCGCGTCGCGGAAGTCGACGAAGTCGCCGCGGCTGCCGTGCAGCATCAGCACCGGGAGCGTCAGCGCCTCGTAGAGCGTGGTGGCGTCGGTAGGGAACAGGTAGCCGGCCACGAAGCAGTACGGTGCGTGCCGCGCGCCCGGCTGGTGGGCCGACAGGTGATCGTAGGCGAACAGCCCTTCGTCGATCCGCTTCGAGCCGAAGGTCTTGCGCAGGAAGAAGCGCATGCTCGGGCGGCTGACGAGGAGGGCGAACAACGCCGGCCCGAGGACGGCCGAGTCGACGATCCTGCGGACGCGCGGGCTGCCGCGGTCGCCGCCCGCCGGCC
>NZ_VRUX01000588.1:0-2566 GCF_008039885.1 Methylobacterium sp. WL103 | reverse complement strand
TCCCAGCTGCAGGCGGCCGCCGACGCCGGGGCGCTGGCCGGCGGCAACGCCCTCAAGCTCGCCCTGTCGAACACCGCCGCGGTGACCGGCATCACCGAGCAGACGGTCCGGTCCGAGGCGAAGTCGCCGTCCGACCGGCCTTTGACCGTCGCGGTCACCGTCGCGCCCGACAAGACCAACGTCACGGTGGCCGCCTCCGAGACCTACAAGCTGTCCTTCGGCAGCTTCGTCGGCCTGCCAGCCGCCAAGCTCGCGGTGAAGGCGCAGGCGAGCGTCGTCGGCCGGATGCGCCTATGCATGCTGGCGCTCGACTCCTACGCGGCCGGCGCGTTCAACCTGCAGAAGAGCGCGCAGGTCACCGCCACCGATTGCGCCCTCTACTCGAATTCCGCCTCGGGAACGGGAATGGTGGGCCAAGCGAACGCGATGGCCAAGGCGCAGACGATCTGCTCGGCCGGCGGCTATCTCGGGGTACGCGCGAACTTCAGCCCGACGCCGCAGACCGGATGCCCGGTGATCGAGGACCCGCTGAAGGACCGCGCCGCGCCGCCGATCGAGCCCTGCATGACGCTGCCGTTTCCGCTGAACCTGCTCAACGTCCTCGCCATGAAGACGATCAAGCAGAATATGATGCTTGAGCCCGGCACCTACTGCGCCGGCCTGCACATCACCGACGACGCCGTCGTCACGCTGAAGCCGGGCATCTACGTGATGAAGGACGGCCCGCTCATCGTCGACAAGAAGGCGACGCTGATCGGCGAGGACGTGGCGTTCTACTTCACCGGCAGCAACGGCGGCCTGGTCTTCGACAAGAAGACCACCATCAGCCTCAAGGCGCCGGTCACCGGCGTCATGGCCGGCCTGCTGATGTCCGAAGACCGGGGCGTCCTGCTTCCCATCGACCCGACGGCCCTCGTCGACACGCTGCTCGGCGACCTCATCAGCCCGACGCCGCCGCCGCTCGCGATTACGAAGCCGGTGCGGACCTACCGCATCATCAGCGACAACGCCCGCACCATGCTCGGCACGATCTACCTGCCGGCCGGACGCCTCGTCATCGATTCGTCGAAGCCGGTGGCCGACCAGTCGGCCTACACCGTGATCGTGGCCCAGCAGATCAACCTCTACGAGGGCCCGAACCTCGTCCTCAACGCGAACTACGCCGGAACGAGCGTGCCGGTGCCGAAAGGCGTCGGCCCGATCTCCGGCCGGCTGCTGCTGACGCAATGACGGCCCGTCGCCTTCATCGCAAACGGGAGGGAGCGCCATGCTCGCCTTGATCCTCGACGACGCGGAACTGAACAACCTGCTCGTCGTGCAGGCGCTCAAGCCCGTGCCCGATTGCGAGCCGGTGGAGTTCACCTGCCCGCTGGCGGCGCTCGCGTTCCTGCGCGCCAACGTCGCGCAGATCGGGATCGCCATCACCGACTACGACATGCCGGGGATGACCGGGATCGAGTTCATCGCGGCCGCGCGCGGCGTCGAGGGCTTCGCGCACGTGCCGGTCGTCATGGTGACGAGCATGGACCAGCGCGCGATCCGCCGGCAGGCGCTCGATGCGGGCGCCACCGACTTCCTCGGCAAGCCGTTCGACCCGGCCGAGATCCGGGCGCGCGTCACCAACCTGATGAAGATCAGCCACGCCCACCGCCAGGAGCAGGACCGCGCGGCGTGGCTCGCCCGCGAGGTCGCCGCCGCGGTGTCGGTGATCGAGGCCCGGGAGCGCGAGATCATCGACCTCCTGATGCGCGCGGCCGAGCACCGCGACACCGACACCGGCAACCACATCGCGCGGGTCTCGACCTATGTCGGCATCATCGCGCGAAACCTCGGGTTCGACGACGATCATTGCCGCCTCCTGAGCCTCGCCTCGACCATGCACGACGTCGGCAAGATCGGCGTGCCCGACGCGATCCTGCTCAAGCGCGGCGCGCTCTCGGTCGAGGAGCGCGGCGAGATGGAGAAGCACGCCGAGCGCGGCCGCCGCATCCTCGAGGGCAGCACCTCGAACGTGGTGAAACTGGCCGCCGAGATCGCCGCCAGCCACCACGAGCGCTGGGACGGGACCGGCTACCCGGCGGGGCTCGCGGGCGAGGCGATCCCGCTCTCGGGCCGCATCGTCGCCGTGGCCGACGTGTTCGACGCGCTGGTCTCCGAGCGCCCGTACAAGGCGGCGTGGCCGCTGGAGAAGGCGCGGGCGCTCCTGTCCGAGAACGCGGGCTCTCATTTCGACCCGGCCTGCGTCGCGGCGTTCCTGGCCGGCTGGGGCGAGGTCGAACGGCAGTGCCAGCTTTTGGCGGCGTGATTGGCGGCAAGATCGACGGCAAGATCGGCGGCGTCCGGTGAGGGCGGCGGACGACACGGTCGGAAGGGTACGGGGCGCGATGCGTTGGAAGGCACTCGATCCAAGGCGGTCCCTCGCGGGCCGGGTCGCCTGGGCGGTGATCGGCGCGGTCGCGGTGGCGCTGCTGGTCGCGACGACGCTCTCGGTCTGGCGCGAGGTCGACCGCTACGCCGCCGACAAGGGCGAGGCGCTGCGCACGGTGGCGCGCGTGCTGGCCCATAG
>NZ_VRUX01000587.1:0-2577 GCF_008039885.1 Methylobacterium sp. WL103 | reverse complement strand
GGCGGGGGCCACATCCGGGCCGCGACCCGCGGGCCGGCCCCGCCGGGCGCGTATTTCCAGGCGCGGGTGCCGGGGCGGGCCTTCGCCCTGAATTTTCTCGCCGACGCGTCCGAGGTCCGCGTCCTCGCGCTCACCGAACAGTGGAGCGCAGCCTCGCCCCTGCGCCCCTACCGCTACGCCGGCGCGCTGGCGCCGGGACGGGACGAGGCGTCGCCGCTCCCTCCTGCGATCGTCTCGGCGATCGTGGAGGCGGCCGGGCGCCTCGTCCGCGCGACCGGTCTGCGCGGCCTCGCCAGCGCCGACCTCCTGTCCGACGGCACAAGCTGGTGGCTGACCGAGATTAACCCGCGCCCCGGCGCCACCCTCGACGTCCTCGACCGCCGCGGCGTGCCGCTGCTTGGCGCCCACGTCGCGGCCTGCCTCGGAGAGGCGCCCGCCCTCGGACCCGCCCCGGAGGATGCGGCGGCGTCCCAGATCTGTTACGCGGCGCGGGATCACGCCGTCATCCCGGCGGTCGCCTGGCCGGACCACGTGCGGGACCGGCCCCGCGCCGGTACACGCGTGACGCGGGACGCACCGCTCTGCACCGTCCTGGCGGGGGGGCCGGACGGGCCGGCGGCACGACAAGAATTGTGGACCCGGATCGCCAGCTTGCGCGACCGGCTGTCCGAGGAGGAAACACATGAGCACCAACCAGCCGAGCCTGAACGCCCTCGCAACGCCCCTGGTGGAGCGCTTCGTCGCTGACGCCGACGTGCTGCGCCTGTCGGTCACGCAAGAGCCCGGCGGCGCGCGCATGGTCGACGCCGGCGCCTCCGCGCGCGGCTCGATCGAGGCCGGCCGCCGTATCGCCGAGATCTGCCTCGGCGGCCTCGGCACCGTCTCGATCAGCCCGTCGGGCCCGATCCCGTCCTGGCCGTACTCGGTGGTGGTGCACGCGACCGACCCGGTGCTGGCCTGCCTCGGCAGCCAGTATGCCGGCTGGTCGCTCGCCGACGAGGACGGCGATTCCGGCTTCTTCGCCCTGGGCTCCGGCCCGGGCCGCGCCGTCGCCGTGGTCGAGGACCTCTACAAGGAGCTCGGCTATCGCGACACCGCCGCGAAGACGGCCCTGGTGCTCGAAGCCGCCGGCGGCCCGCCCGCGAGCGTCGTCGCGAAAGTCGCCGAAGCGTGCTCCCTGCGGCCGGAGGACCTGACCTTCATCTTCGCGCCGACCCAGAGCCTCGCCGGCGCGACCCAGGTCGTCGCCCGCGTCCTCGAGGTCGCCCTGCACAAGGCGCACACGGTCGGGTTCGACCTGCACCGGATCGTCGACGGCATCGGCTCGGCCCCGCTCTCGCCGCAGCACCCGGACTTCATCAAGGCGATGGGCCGCACCAACGACGCGATCATCTACGGCGGCCGCGTCCAGCTCTACGTCGACGCCGACGACGCGGAGGCCAAGCAGCTCGCCGAGCAGCTGCCCTCGACCACGTCGAGCGACCACGGCGCGCCCTTCGCCGACATCTTCTCGCGGGTGAACGGCGACTTCTACAAGATCGACGGCGCGCTGTTCTCGCCGGCCGAGGCGATCGTCACCTCGATCCGCACCGGCGCCACCTTCCGCGGCGGCAAGCTGATGCCGGAGCTGGTCGAGGCGTCGTTCTCGTAGCATCGGACGAGGCCGGCTTTCTCGAAACGGTGGCCCTTGCCTACGCCTCTGCCTGGGTTTCCCCGCCACCGTCATTCCGGGGCGCCGCAGGCGAGCCCGGAATCCAGATCCGCCGAGGCGGCAAGCTCGGGTGCCGTCGGCGGCTCTGGATCCCGGGCTCCGCTTCGCGGCCCCGGGATGACGGCGTGGAGCGTGAGGGCGCTGCGGGTCGGCGGAGCCGGCGGCCTGGACCATCGTTAGGGTGAACGACAGCATGCGCATCGCGCTCGCGGCCGACAACGGCAATTGGCACAAGGCCCGGCTCCTGGCGGCGCTTCGCGCCCAGGGGGTCGAGCCGGTGCTGTTCTCGCTCGCCGACGTGGCGATCGTCACCGGCGGCGGCGAACCGCTGCGGGTACCGGGCTTCCCGGAGACCCTGCCCGACGGCGTGTTGCTGCGGACGATCGCCGGCGGCACCTTCGAGGCCACGACGATGCGCCTCGGCGTGCTGCATGCGCTCGTCGCGGCCGGCGTCACCGTCTGGAACGGCCCCGTCGCGATCGAGCGCTCCGTCGACAAGGCGGCGACCAGCCTGATGATCGCCCGCGCCGGCCTGCCGACGCCCGACACCTTCGTGGTCTCCAAGCGCGCCGCCGCCGCCGAAGTGGTCGCGCGCGAGGCCGGTCCCGGCCGTCCCCTGGTGCTGAAGCCGCTGTTCGGCTCGCAAGGGGAGGGCTTGCAGCTCATCGAGCGGCCCGACGACCTGCCGGCGGAGGATGCGGTCTCGCGGGTCTACTACCTCCAGCGCTACGTCCCCCGCAGCGACGGGCTGTGGCGCGACTACCGGGTGTTCGTGTGCGAAGGTCGCGCCATCGCCGGGATGATCCGCGAGGGCGACGGCTGGATCACCAACGTCCACCTCGGGGGCCGGCCGCTGCCCTCGGCTA
>NZ_VRUX01000586.1:0-2578 GCF_008039885.1 Methylobacterium sp. WL103 | reverse complement strand
GCCCGCCACCGCCCCCGAGCCCGTCACCGCGGCGACGCTCGCTGCGCCGTCCGCTCCGACGACTCCGACCTGGGCCACGGAGGCCGAGAAGGAGCTGAAGAAGATCCCGTTCTTCGTCCGAGGAAAAGCCCGAACCAACACGGAAATCTTCGCCAGGGAGCGGGCGCTGCCGCTCATCACCGTCGAGACCTTGTACGATGCAAAAGCGCATTTCGGCCGCTGAACGGCCCGAACTCCGCATCGTCATCGTGACGATGGACAACCACATGGCGAGCGCCCTGGAGCGCGCCCGCCTGCGCCTGCGCAGCGAGATGCCGGGGCTCACCCTCGACTTCCACGCCGCCGCCGAGTGGGACACCTCGCCCGCGAGCCTCGCCGACTGCAAGGCCGACATCGGCCGGGCCGACATCGTGCTCTCGACGATGCTGTTCATGGACGAGCACGTCCGCGCCGTGCTGCCGGCTTTGCTGGCCCGGCGCCCGCATTGCGATGCGATGATCGGCTGCCTCTCGGCCGGCGAGGTGGTGAAGACCACCCGCCTCAACCGCTTCGACATGGACGGCACCAAGCGCGGCGCCCTCGACTTCCTGAAGAAGCTGCGCGGCAAGCCCGGCGCCCAGGGCAACGGCGCCCGCCAGATGGCGATGATCCGCAAGCTGCCGAAGATCCTGCGCTTCATCCCCGGCTCGGCGCAGGACGTGCGCGCCTACTTCCTTACCCTGCAATACTGGCTCTCAGGCTCGGACGAGAACATCGCCAACCTGGTGCGCTTCCTGGTCGGGCGTTACGCCGCCGGCCCACGCCTCGCTTGGCGCGAAATCGCCGCCGCGCCGAGCCCCCTGAGCTACCCCGAGACCGGCCTCTACCACCCGCGCATGAAGGGCCGCATCGGCGAATCGCTCGCCGCGCTGCCGGTTCCCAAAGGGCCCGCCAAGGGCCGCGTCGGCCTCCTGGTGATGCGCTCCTACGTGCTCGCCGGGAACACCGCCCACTACGACGGCGTGATCGCGGCGCTCGAAGGCCGCGGCCTCGCGGTGGTGCCGGCCTTCGCCTCGGGCCTCGACAACCGCCCGGCGGTGGACGCCTTCTTCCGCCGCGACGGTCGCCCGGCCATCGACGCGCTGGTCTCGCTCACCGGCTTCTCGCTGGTCGGCGGCCCCGCCTACAACGACGCGGCGGCGGCCGAGACGGCGCTCGCCGACCTCGACGTGCCCTACCTCGCCGCCCACGCGCTGGAGTTCCAGACCCTGGAGCAGTGGGAAGGCTCCGACCGCGGCCTCTCGCCGGTCGAGGCGACGATGATGGTCGCGATCCCCGAGCTCGACGGCGCCACCGCGCCGATGGTGTTCGGCGGCCGCTCCGGCGCGTCGATGGGCGAGAACGCCCGCGACATGCGCGTCCACCCCGAGCGCGCCGACATGCTCGCCGCCCGCATCGAGCGCCTGGTGACCCTGCGGCGGACCGCGCGGGCCGAGCGCAAGGTGGCGATCGTGCTGTTCGGCTTCCCGCCGAACGCCGGCTCGATCGGCACGGCGGCGTTCCTCTCGGTCTACCAATCCCTGCACAACACCCTGACCGCGATGAAGGCCGACGGCTACGAGGTGGAAGTCCCAGCCAGCGTCGACGACCTGCGCAACGCGGTGCTCGCCGGAAACTCCGCCCGCTACGGCACGCCGGCCAACGTCCACCACCGCATCCCCGCCGAGGAGCACGTCCGCCGCGAGCGCCACCTGTCCGAGATCGAGGCGCAATGGGGTCCCGCCCCGGGCCGCCAGAACAGCAACGGCTCGGTGCTGTTCGTCCTCGGGGCGCAGTTCGGCAACGTCTTCGTCGGCGTGCAGCCGGGCTTCGGCTACGAGGGCGACCCGATGCGCCTGCTGTTCGAGCGGGGCTTCGCGCCGACCCACGCCTTCTCGGCCTTCTACCGCTACCTCCGCGACGACTTCCGCGCCGACGCGGTGCTGCATTTCGGCACCCACGGCGCACTCGAGTTCATGCCCGGCAAGCAGACCGGCCTGTCGGAAGCCTGTTGGCCGGAGCGGCTGATCGGGCCGCTGCCGAACGTCTACCTCTACGCCGCCAACAACCCCTCCGAGGGGATGATCGCCAAGCGGCGCTCGGCGGCGACCCTGGTCAGCTACCTGACCCCGACCCTCGCCCAGGCCGGCCTCTACCGCGGGCTGATCGACCTCAAGGCGTCGATCGAGCGCTGGCGCGCCCTCGAGCCGGAGGCGGAAGCCGAGCGGCGCGACCTCGGCCAGCTCGTCCAGGCCCAGGCCGCCGCCCTCGACCTCACCCAGGCCGAGCCGGCCTGGGACGACCTCGCCGCCCGCATCCAGGCGCTCGGCCAAGCGGTCTACGAGCTCGAGCACACCCTGATCCCGCACGGCATGCACGTGGTCGGGAAGGGCACCCCGGTCGAGGAGCGGGTCGACCTGCTGCTGGCTTTGGCCGAAGCCTCCGCCGGCCTCGTGCCGGAGCGGGCCGGGATCGTCGCCCTGGTGGCTTAAAACCAAATACGCATCCCACCGCTACGTAACGTGTGATAGGCGGGGTGCGCGGTTGCATTAAAAAAAAA
>NZ_VRUX01000585.1:0-2578 GCF_008039885.1 Methylobacterium sp. WL103 | reverse complement strand
GGCGCGCCGGTTCGACGCGGCGCTCGGCGGCCTCGGCGGCTGTCCGTTCGCGCCCGGCGCCACCGGGAACATCTGCACCGAGGACCTCGTCAGCATGGCCCACGAGATGGGCATCGCCACCGGCCTCGACCTCGACGCGCTGATCGGCCTCTCCCGCGACCTGCCGCGCCTCGTCGGCCACGACGTGCCCGGCCAGGTCGCCAAGGCCGGCCGCCCCAGCGACCTCCATCCGGTTACCCAGGCGGCTTGAGCCGCAAACACCGCGACGAGGCGGCGTAAGCCGCGGAAACTGCAACGAGGCTGCGTAGGCCGCCCGAAAAACCTCGATCCGTGTCGGATAGCCCCCGCAGAAGGCGGCGCCGCCGCGTTCGCGCGCATCCTGCCCTCGGTCTTCAAGACCGGCCGGCGGGGTCGCGCATGCCGCCCGTTCCAGGAGGAAACCATGACCGCCGCCACGACCGGCCCGCTCGCGGGTGCCGACCAGATCACCGAGGGCGGCATCGTCCGCAAGGCCGCGTGGCGGCTGATGCCGCTGATCATGGTCTGCTACATGTTCGCGTTCTTCGACCGGATCAACATCAGCTTCGCCAAGTTCCAGCTGCAGAGCGACCTCGGCTTCAGCAACGTCGCCTACGGGCTCGGGGCGAGCATGTTCGTCGTCGGCTACGTGATCTTCGAGGTGCCCTCGAACCTGCTGCTGTACAAGGTCGGCGCACGGCGCTGGATCGCCCGGATCATGATCTCGTGGGGCATCGCCACCGCGCTGATGGTGTTCATTTCCACCGAGTGGCACTTCTACGTGCTGCGCTTCATCATCGGCGCGATGGAGGCCGGCTTCGCCCCGGGCATCCTGTACTACCTGACCCTGTGGTTCCCGGCCTCGTTCCGCGGGCGTGTCACCTCGTTCCTGTTCGTGGCCTCGGCCTTCTCCGGCATCTTCGGGGCACCGGTGGCGGGCCTGATCCTCGGCGGCCTCAACGGCACGATGGGCCTGGCCGGCTGGCAGTGGCTGTTCCTGGCCGGCGGCCTGCCCTGCCTCGTGCTCGGCGTACTGGTGTTCCTGCGCCTGGACGACCGGATCTCGGATGCGCGCTGGCTGACGCAGCCGGAGAAGGACCTGCTCGCCTCCAAGATCGCCCACCACAATCGCGACATCGGCGACCATTCGCTCTGGGGGGCGATCAAGCAGCCGGGCTTCCTGCTGATCGCGCTCGTGTACTTCCTGCTCCAGGTCGGCTCGTACGGCCTGAACTTCTGGGGGCCGGACCTGATCAAGACCGCCACCGGCGGCACCGCGGCCTCGGTCGGCTTCCTCACGGCGATCCCCTACATCTGCGGCGCGATCAGCATGGTCGTCGTCGGGCGCCTCTCCGACGCCTCCGGCGACCGGCCGAAATTCGTGGCGGGCCTCGCGGTCGCGGCGGCCGTCGGCTTCTTCGCCGCCGGGCTTTTCGACAAGCAGATCGTGCCGCTGATGATCGCGCTGGCGCTCGTCGGGGCCGGCATCGTCGCCTCGATCCCGACCTTCTGGACGCTTCCGGCCAAGCTCGTCACCGGCGTCGGCGCCGCCGGCGGCATCGCGCTGATCAACACGCTGGGCCAGTTCGGCGGCATCGTCAGCCCCGTGGCGGTCGGCTGGGTGAAGGATCTCACCGGCTCGACGACGCTCGCGCTCTACGGCATCGGCGTCCTCTGCCTGGTCGCGGCCGGGCTGCTGATCTTCGCCTCGCCCGCGAGCCTGCGCCGCAACGACCGCAACCCGTGAACGCGACGACGCCCGGCGGGTGGAAGACCCGCCGGGCGTCGTCCGGGCGCGAGCCCGTCACATCCCCGTTCGCTGCGCCGCCGCGGACCCGCAACGTACGGCTTGCGGGAAACCGGAGCGTTACATCGCTCGGATCCAGCATGCCGCTTCCACGCGGGAAGCAGCATGTCTTGCGCCCTACCAGCCCGATTGCGGGCCGACGAAGGTCTGGTTCAGGCCGCCGTGGCAGGCCCACTGGATGGCTCCGGCTCCTCTCGCCGTCGACGCGCCGCCGACGTCGAGGCACTGGTTCGAATGCTTCGCGACCAGCGCGACGCCGTTCCCCTGGGCCTTGGTCGCCCAGACTTGGTTGGGCCCACCGGTGCAGCTCCACTGCCAGACCTGCGCACCGACAGCCTGCGAGACGCCCCAGACATCGAGGCAGCGGCCGGTGGAGGCGCTCGTCACCGTATAGCCGCCGGCGACGGCCGTGAACTTCCACTGCTGCTCGGCGCCGCCGGTGCAGACCTGCTGGGTCACGGGCGCCCCGTCGTTGGTGTTGCCGGCCGGCACCGCGAGGCACATCCCGGAATGGGCGGCCTTGAGCAGGGTCGTGTTGGTGCTCGCGGTCGGCGCCGGGGTCGGCGTCAGGGTGGTGTCGAGCGACGGCCGCTCGCAGAACGAAGCCTGCTGGCGGTAGTCCTGCGTTTCGACGAAACCATCGATCCCGAGCGTGGTGTCGGGCCGAACCTTGACGAAGTAGTTCGGGAAGTTGACCGACTCGTAGGACACGCAAGGCCCGCTGTTGCAGCCGCAGGTCTGCGCAAGGGCGGT
>NZ_VRUX01000584.1:0-2579 GCF_008039885.1 Methylobacterium sp. WL103 | reverse complement strand
GCGCTGGCCCGGGCCATCGGCAGCCGCTCGCCCGGCCGCGCCCGGCGCCTGCTCGGCTACATGGAGAGCCGCAACGCCATCGTCTGCCGCGTGGATTTCTCGAAGAACCGCATCGTCGCCCTGCCGGCACTCGGCTGCGAGACGGCGCCGGGCGACCCGAAGGCGGACGTGGCGGAGGCCGCGCCACCGGAGCAATCCGAAGCGGGGGCCGGATGGGGATTGTTCGCCGCGGAGTGAGGCGTCCCGCGCGGGAGGTCAGGCGGCGCTGAGCCGCATCAGCTCCGCGATCAGGGTCTCCGCCGAGGCCGCGACGCTCAAGCCATCGGTGGCCAGGGTCAAGTCGGGGGCGAGCGGCGCCTCGTAAGGCGCGGAGATCCCGGTGAAATTCGGGATCGCGCCGGTACGCGCCCGGTCGTACAACCCCTTCGGGTCGCGGGCCTCGCAGACCGCCAGCGACGTGTCGATGAAGACCTCCAGGAACGGGATGTCGCCGGCGATCTGCCGCGCCGTCTCGCGCTCGGCGCGGATGGGCGAGATCAGCGAGACGATCACCACCAGCCCCGCCTCGGCCATCAGCCGCGCGGTCTCGGCCGCCCGCCGGATGTTCTCGACGCGGTCCGACGCGGTGAATCCGAGGTCGCGGTTGAGACCATGGCGCAGGTTGTCGCCGTCGAGCACCATCGCGTGCCGGCCCGCCTCGGTCAGCGCCCGATCGACAGCGTTGGCGATGCTCGACTTGCCCGCGCCCGACAGCCCGGTGAACCAGGCGATGGCCGGGCGCTGGTTCAGGCTGCGCCAGCGCGTCTCGCGGGGCTGGAGCGTCTGCCAGGTCAGGTTATCGGATCGCCGGGTGGGGTCGGCGGCGTGCTTCGACGGATCGGGCAACGGCGGGGGCTCCTTGAGCCTGCTCACGCGTCCTCCCGCCCCCTCCGGGATCCGCTCGGCTGATGCTTAGCCGGAACCGGGCTGTAACGGAACCCGTCGATCACGCGTCCGTGAGCACCACCTCAGGCGCGGGCGCGGCCTTGGGGATCGCCCTCGGCCGGCCCTCGTCGTCGATGGCCACGAAAGTGAAGGTCGCCGAAGTCACCTTCTCGCGAAGCTGCGTCCGGAACCGCCGGGCCCAGGCCTCGACCTCGATCTTCATCGAGGTCCGTCCGACATGCCCGATGCGGGTGTAGACGCAGAGCACGTCGCCGATCCGCACCGGGCGGATGAAGGTCATCGCGTCGAGCGCGACGGTGACGACGCGGCCTTCGGCCCGGTCGACGCCGGCGATACCGCCGGCCTGGTCCATCTGCGACAGCACCCAGCCGCCGAAGATGTCGCCGTTGGCGTTGGTGTCGGCCGGCATTGCGATGGTGCGGACCGTCAGGTCGCCCTTCGGTTCCTCGGCGCTGTCCCGGTCCATGCGATCCTCGTCCTTGGCGCTAGGCGCGGCGCCGATTATGCGCGAACGCGGCGGCGTCGAAAGGGGTCAGGGCATCAGGCCGGCGAGTTTCAGGCCGGCCGCCAGAAAGACGGCGACGGCGCAGACGACGCATTCCAGCGGAATCGATTGCCAGAGGTCGCGCGCGACCACCTCGCGCGTGGCGATATCGTCCATGGGGCGTTCCTCCCGGGCGGACCGATCTGATGCCGGCCGTCCCGAAGCGGCGAGCCTACACCAGATCGACGGCCGACGCAGCCCGCTTCCACAGACGACAAAAAACCCGGCGGCCCCGTGGGCCGCCGGGTTCTGGACTTCGGTACGGAATGATCTTGCGATCAGTAGAAGAAGCGACGACGCGGGCCGTAGAAGCGGCGGCCGTAATACGGGCGGCGGTAGAACGGACGCGGGCCGTAGAAGCGGCGGCCGTAATACGGACGACGGTAGAACGGGCGCGGCCCGAAGCGGCGGCGGTAGAAGTATTGCGCCTTCTCGGCAACGGCCGGGGCGGCCTCGGTCTGGAGCGCAAGGCCGGGACCGACCGGGGCGGCGGATGCACCCTGCGGGGCGGCGGCGGCGAAGCCCAGCACCAGCAGGGCGGCCAGCAGGAATTTCCTCATGGCGATCTCAACTCTTTCAAGGACGGGAGACGGACGAGCGCGGATGGAGCCCGAGCCGCTAGAACGCACGAACTGCGGAAAGCGTTTCGTCGCCGCCGCGGCGTTTCCACCGGGATCAGGCGATCTGCGTCGTCATGTCGACGACCGGCACGGTGCCGCTCTGGCGCACCAGCGCGATACCGTGTTCGCAATCCTCACGGCGGACGTAGCCCTCGCCCGAATCGGCGACGACGTTGCCGTTCTGGGCCCGCAGGCGCCAGCGCCAATGGCCCGGCGCATCGCGGTAGAGTTCGAATCGCATCGGGGCTGCTCCTATCTCGATGCCGTCGAGATGGGGCGCGACGCCGTGCCCGGCAATGCTCCCGTGCAGCCGGAGGCGACGCGTGCCGGCGCCGAGACGAAGAAGGCCGCCCCGGAGGTCCGGGGCGGCCTTCTTCAGTTGCTCGATGAGGCGGGACGCCTCAGGAGCGCGGGCTGCGGTCGAGCCAGCCGATGGCGCGGCCCTCGTTGCCGCCGTTGCCACCGCCGCC
>NZ_VRUX01000583.1:0-2583 GCF_008039885.1 Methylobacterium sp. WL103 | reverse complement strand
GCCAGGCATGGTGCAGGCGACCCGAAGCGATGCCCTCGGCGAAGGCGGCCTCCGCCTCGGCATGGCCGACGAGGCGCGTGGTCTCGCGCGGGCGGACGATGCCGGCGAGGTCGCCGGGCTCGACGTCGTCGGGCGCGCGCTCAGGCGGCATCGGTACGGCCTTCGGTGTCGTCGACGAGATCGGGCAGGCGTGCGGCGACCGCCCGCCGGACCGCCTGCGCGACCGCATCGGGGTCCTGCGCCGCGTCGACGAGGACGCAGCGCATGGGTTCGGCCTCCGCGATCGCCCGGAAGGCGTCGCGCAGGCGGCGGTGGAAGGCGAGATCCTCGGCCTCGAAGCGGTCCGGGGCGATCTGCCCTGCCTGCGACGCCTCTTGTGATGCCTCTTGCGACGCCCTCTGACCAGCCGCGCGCGCGCGCGCGCGGGCCAGACCGATCTCAGGGTCGAGGTCGAAGACCAGGGTGAGGTCGGGCCGCGTCGGCCCGACGACGACGCGCTCGAGCGCCGCCACGGCGGTGGCGTCGAGGCCGCCCGCGGCCCCCTGGTAGGCGCGGGTCGAGTCCATGAAGCGGTCGCACAGGACCACCTCGCCGGAGGCCAGGGCCGGGCGGACCAGCCGGTCGAGGTGGTCGATGCGGGCGGCCGAGAACAGCAGCGCCTCGGCAAACGGTCCGTAGGGCTTGGCGATTCCGGCGAGCAGCGCCGTGCGGATCTCCTCGGCGCGGACCGAGCCGCCGGGCTCGCGGGTGGTCGTGACCGTGCGATGCGGGGCGAGCGCCCGGGCGAGGCGGGCCACCTGGGTCGACTTGCCGGCCCCCTCCCCGCCCTCGAAGGTGATGAAGACGCCCGGCGGTGTCGGAGCGGTCATGGCTGAACGGAGCCGCCGCGCCTCTCCGTCGTCACGACGGGTTGGCGGACTTGTCACTGGTCCTGTCGCCTTTGCCCGCCTTGTCGAAGGCGCGGCGGACGATGCCGGTGCTGAATTCGAGCGCGGCGTCCATCGCGCGCTGCTGGAGCGTGCCGGCCTCCACCGAGGCGCCCGCGTAGAGCGGCTGGTCGAGGGCGACCGCGTCGCCGCGCATGATCCTGAGGCGGCCGACCTCGCGGCCCTCCGTCACGGGGGCGACGAGAGGTCCCTGGTAGATCGCGCGCGCGGTGACGCGGTCGGACGACCCGCGCGGCAGCAGCACCCGCACCGGCTTCTTGGCGACCAGCGGGACCGACCCCGACGCGCCCCCGAACACCGAGGCCTCGGCCACGGTCTCGCCGGGGGTGAAGACCTGCCGCGGCTCGAAGGCGCGGAACCCCCACTCCATCAGCTTGCGCGCCTCGGCCGCGCGGTCCCGCGCCGTCTTGAGCCCGGAGATCACCATGATCAGGCGCTGGCCGTTCTGCACCGCCGACCCGGTGAGCGCGTAGCCGGATTCCTCGAGGTAGCCGGTCTTGAGCCCGTCGGCCCCGATGTCGAGGGCGAGCAGCGGGTTGCGGTTCTGCTGCTTGATCTTGTTCCAGGTGAACTCGCGCTCGGAGAAGATCTTGTACAGGTCCGGGTAGGTGTCGATGATGTGCGCGGCCAGCTTGGCCATGTCGCGCGCGGTGACCCGCTGGTCGGGCGCCGAGTAGCCGGTGGCGTTGCGGAAGGTCGAGCGCGTCAGCCCGATCTCCTTCGCGCGCTGGTTCATGATGCCGGCGAACGCCTCCTCGGAGCCGGCCATGTTCTCGGCGATGGTGATCGCCGCATCGTTGCCCGACTGGACCACGAGGCCGCGCAGCAGGTCCTGCATCTTGATGCGGCTGTTGACCTGAGCGAACATCGACGAGCCGCCGCCCCCCGCCCCGCCCCGGCGCCACGCGTCCTCGGTGACCGTGAACTCGGTGTCCGTGCTCAGGCGGCCCGATTTCAGGGCGTCGAACACGATGTCGGTGGTCATCAGCTTGGCCATGCTGGCCGGGGCGAACGGCTCGTCGGCCGCCTTCTCGAACAGCACCGAGCCGGAATCGGCGTCGACCAGGATCGCGTGCGGCGCCGCGGTCTGGAAGACCTGGGCGCAGGCCGGCGCCGCCAGCGCGCAGGCCGCCGCCAGAAGGAAGACCCAGGTCCTGCGCATCACCAACTCCCGTGCGGCCGGGCCGCCACGTTTCCGAACGTCCCGCCTCGCATAACAAGCGTGACCATATTACGGTTTCCGCGCGGGATCGAATGCGAAATGACGCAGCGCACCGCCTCGCACACCCTACGGTGCGCATTCCCCCGATCTCAGATGGCCTTGCGTGAGGCGTTCCGAGGCCCCGGGGAGCCCCTTTCGCGGGGACCGGCCGGGCGCTTTCGGGCCCGATCGCCCGTCAGTAGATCCCAGCGAGCCGTGCGCCGCGCTTGTCAGGTGACTTGTCGGCAAACTTGGCCGCCGGCTTCGCCGCGAGGTCGGGACGGCCCTTCGCGGCCGTCTGCGCCGTCCCCTTGCCCCCAGGGGCAGTGGCGGTGGCGGGGACGTTGGTGAGACGCGCGAGCGCGAGCTTGGCCGAGGGCAGCATCGCCGGCGGCACCGCGCCAACCCGGGCCGCCGGGGCCCGCGGTGCCGCGG
>NZ_VRUX01000582.1:0-2583 GCF_008039885.1 Methylobacterium sp. WL103 | reverse complement strand
GCGCCTGCACCGCTCGCGCCCCGGGCGCGACCCTTCGGCGAGGGAGCCTCGGCCGCATCCTATACGCGCTGCCGGGCGGCTCCGGCACCCTCGGCGCAACCGGAGCCAATCGGCCGCTCGGCTCTTATCTCCCGGTCAGGCCGGTTGGTTGGGCTTGGTGGCTTGCGAAACAGGGATTCACGGGACCATGCGGACAGGTACGAAGATCGGGCTCGGGGCGCTGGCGGTCCTTCTCCTCGGCGGTGCGGCCTTCGTGCGCTTCGCGGTCTATCCCGAGAGCGCGTCGCTCCAGCTCGCCGACGGCCAGGGGGCGAGCCCGACCCTGCCCGCTCCGAACGCCACGCCACTGCCCACCGTCAACATCGCGCCGGCCGCGGGCTGGGCGAAGGGTGCGAAACCAGCGCCTGCCTCCGGCCTGTCGGTCGCCGCCTTCGCCGAGGGGCTCGACCACCCGCGCTGGCTCTACACGCTGCCGAACGGCGACGTGCTGGTTGCCGAGAGCAACACGCCGCCCTCCGATGGGAAATTCCCCGGCGTGAAGGCCTGGATCGCCGGGAAGATCATGGATCGGGCGGGCGCGGGCGTGAAGAGCCCGGACCGGATCACGCTGCTGCGCGACGCCGACGGGGACGGTGTCGCCGAGGTGAAGACGGTCTACCTCAAGAACCTGACCTCGCCGTTCGGCATGGCGCTCGTCGGCAACGATCTCTACGTCGCCAACGCCGACGCCCTGGTGCGGGTGCCCTACGAGGCGGGCAAGACCGAGAACGCCGCGACTCCGGAGAAGGTCGTCGACCTCCCGGCCGGGATCAACCACCACTGGACCAAGAACGTCGTCGCGAGCCCCGACGGCACCCGCCTGTTCGTCACCGTCGGCTCGAACAGCAACGTCGCCGAGAACGGGCTCGAGGCCGAGAAGGGCCGCGCCGCGATCTGGGAATACACTCTCGCAGCCAAGGCCTTCCGCGAATTCGCCACCGGCCTGCGCAACCCGAACGGCCTCGGCTTCGAGCCCAAGACCGGCACGCTCTGGGCCGCCGTGAACGAGCGCGACGAGATCGGCAGCGACCTCGTGCCGGACTACGTCACCTCGGTGAAGGAGGGGGGATTCTACGGCTGGCCCTACAGCTATTACGGCCAGCACGTCGACGACCGCGTCAGCCCGCAGCGGCCGGACCTAGTCGCCAAGGCGATCGTGCCGGACTACGCGCTGGGCCCCCACACCGCCTCCCTTGGCATCGCCTTCTCGCAGGGCGCGAACCTGCCGCCGGCCTGGACGAGCGGCCTGTTCGTCGCCCAGCACGGTTCGTGGAACCGGCGGCCGAAAAGCGGCTACAAGGTGATCTACGTGCCGTTCGCCGACGGCCGCCCCGCGGGCAAGCCAATCGACGTGCTCGCCGGCTTCCTCGACGCCGACGAGAAGGCGCAGGGGCGCCCGGTGGACGTGGCCTTCGACAAGACCGGGGCGCTGCTCGTCTCGGACGACGTCGGCAACGCGGTCTGGCGCGTGACGGGGGCGGCAGCCTCACAGTGAGGGCTCGCGGTCAAATGTCCGCGTACGGCTGAAGTCGAGCGTGGAGATGATGCTGCCGCGGCCCTGACTGAGGCTGTCCCCAGCGCCTTCGGCGGCCCTGGGAACCGTTGTGATGGTGGCCGGCTTCCGGGATTGGGTCGGTGAATAACTTATGCCGCATCCGTTCATCCTGCACACAGACAGGGTATGCGATGTGCGATCACGGCCTCCGTCGCTGGAAAAACGAGCTTCCGTGAAGATCGCCATCATCGCCCACCTGAAGTTCCCCATCGCGCAGCCGTATCCGGGCGGTCTGGAGATGCACACGCATCTCCTCGCCGGCGCCCTGAAGCGACGCGGCCACGACGTGACGCTGTTCGCGTCGGAGGGATCCGATCCGGCACTTGCGCCGGTCTACGTCTGCCAGCCCACCGGCGACGGCCTCGGCGATCCATTGCGGCATGCTTCGATCGACCGCGCCGAGAACGCGGCCTATGCGCGGATCATGGACGCGGTGCGCAACGGCGACTTCGACATCCTGCACAACAACAGTCTTCACGATCTCCCGCTGCGCCGAAGCCAAGACCTCGCGATCCCGATGGTGACGGCCCTGCACACGCCGCCGTTCGAATCGCTCGAGGCGGGCGTGCGCGCCGCGCCCGTTACGATGCCCTTCGCCGCCGTCTCGAACCACACCGCTGACGCCTGGCGCGAGATCGTCGCCGAGCCGGTGGTGATCGGCAACGGCGTCGAGCTTTCTGTCTTCGTCTACCGCCCGGTGCCGGACCCGGTGCCGTACGTGTTCTGGTCCGGTCGGATCGTGCCCGAGAAGGGCCTCCACCTGGCGATCGACGCCGCGCGCGCCGCCGGCCTGCCTCTGCATTTCGCCGGCCCGCGACCGAACCCCGCCTACTGGGCCGACTGGATCGCCCCGCGGCTGGGGGATGACCTCACCGATCTCGGCCATCTCGGCCATGCCGACCTCGCGCGCCACCTCGGCGGGGCACGGGCGGCTTTGGTGACCCCGCGCTGGGAGGAGCCGTTCGGCCTGGTGGTCGCCGAGGCGCTGG
>NZ_VRUX01000581.1:0-2589 GCF_008039885.1 Methylobacterium sp. WL103 | reverse complement strand
CGCCTGCAGCGCCTGCGCCCGCCCGATCTCGCCGCCGTCGGCGGTGACGGCGGCGTTGTTCGACATGTTCTGCGGCTTGAACGGGCGCACGCGCAGCCCGCGCCGGGTGAAGGCCCGCGCGAGCCCGGCGACGATCAGCGACTTGCCGACGTCGGAGCCGGTGCCCTGGATCATCAGGGCGCGGGTCATGCCGTCACCGAAGGCATGGCGAAGGAAGAAAGATGTCCTTCCTCCTTCCGCGCGGCATAAGCTCGCCAGAAAGCGGAGCGATCGGATGCAATGAAGCGAACGATCAGAGTGCTTCCTGAAAATCGGAACCACGCCGTCATGCAAAGCGACGGCGACCATTTCGCCATTGATACGATCGTGCACCCGACCCTGATCGCCCCGCTCGACGGGCTTCCATCGCTCGATCGCGAAGGCGATATCGAGCCTGTCGATCGGGCAGAGCCGGACCCAGTGGATTTGTAGGCCGATGCTTGCGCGGCGCTCGCACATTGCCCGCATTCGCGGACAACGGCCGCGAGTTCGACCGCGTCGAAAATTTGCGCATCGAGGACTGGCTGGCCTGGAAGGCGCACCACGCCGCGCCGACGACCGATCAAAACTCGATGCCCTCCTGCGCCTTCACGCCCGCTGCGAAGTGGTGCTTCACGCTGCCCATCTCGGTGACCAGGTCGGCGGCTTCGATCAGCGCGGGCTTGGCGTTGCGGCCGGTGACGACGACGTGGAGGTCCGGGCGGCGGGCCTTGAGCGTCGCGACCACCGCATCGAGGTCGAGGTAGTCGTAGCGCAGCGCGATGTTGAGCTCGTCGAGGATGAGCAGGCGGATGCCGGGGTCGGCCATCAGGTCGGTCGCCTGGTTCCAGGCGTTGAGGCAGGCGGCGATGTCGCGAGCCTTGTCTTGCGTCTCCCAGGTGAAGCCCTCGCCCATGGCGTGCCACGCGACCCGGTCGCCGAAGACCTTGAGCGCATGCGCCTCGCCGGTGTCCCAGGCGCCCTTGATGAACTGCACGATGCCGACCCGGTGCCCGCGTCCGAGCATGCGGAGCGCAAGGCCGAGCGCCGCCGTGGTCTTGCCCTTGCCGGGGCCGGTGTTGACGATGAGGAGCCCCTTCTCGATCGTCTTGGCCGCCACCTCGGCGTCCTGAACCGCCTTGCGCTTCTCCATCTTCTCGCGATGGCGCGTCGCGTCGTCAGGCTTGGCGTCGTCAGGCTTGGCGTCGTCGGGCTTGGCGTCGTCGGTCATGACGTTCCCTGCGGTTTCACGGTCAGCGGCAACCCGGCGACCGTCAGCACGACGCGGTCGCATTCGGCCGCGAGGGCCTGGTGGAGGCGCCCGGCCGCATCGCGGAAGCGGCGGGCGAGCGCGTTGTCCGGGACGATCCCGAGGCCGACCTCGTTCGAGACCAGAACGAGGGGGCCCCGCGCCGCCCGGCAGGCGATGACCAGGGCCTGCGTCTCGGCGTCGAGGTCGGCGTCGGCGAGGATCAGGTTCGTGAGCCACAGCGTGAGGCAGTCGACCAGCACCGGTCCCGGCGCGTCGGCGATCGCCGCGGCCAGCGCCGTCGGCACGTCCCGCGTGATCCAGTCGCCGGACCGGCGGGACCGGTGGAGGGCGATCCGCGCGCGCATCTCGTCGTCCCAGGCCTGCGCCGTTGCGAGGTAGAACCAGGGGCCGGGCTCCGCCTCGATCAGCCTCTCGGCGTAGGCGCTCTTGCCCGAGCGCGCACCGCCGAGCACGAGGGTCGTCCGAGGCGCGGCCTGCTGCATGGCGAAGACCCATGCCCCAACCGTGGCGTGCCCGTCAAAGCCTCCGTTGTGCGGGTGCGCCGGACAGGCTATGGCTGGTGGAGACGGTGCCCCGGAGACGGGGTGAAAAGGGAATGCGGTGAGGGGAAACCCGATTCCGCGGCTGCCCCCGCAACTGTGAGCGGTTAGCTCCTGCCCTCGGCCACCGATGTTTCGGGAAGGCGGCAGGCGCGGCGATCCGCGAGCCAGGAGACCTGCCGTCCCCCGCGCTTTCTCGAACGCCGCCGGCGGGGCGGCCGGAGATGTTGTCGACATGACCACCCAGACCCTCACCCAAACCGGCACCCGCGCGAACGAAGGCTTCGTCGCCATCGCCGTCGCCGCCATGCTCGGCCTCGGGCTCGTGTTCCTCGCCGGCTTCTCGCCCGCCTCGGCGCTGCACAACGCGGCGCACGACTTCCGGCACACGCAGAACTTCCCCTGCCATTGACCGCCTGAACCCAGGCGCTCCCATGCTCATCCGGCTCCTGTCGGCGGCGCTCGCCGCCGGCTTCCTCGCGGCCGTCCTGGTGACGGGCCTCGAACTCGCGCTCACCTCGCCGCTGATCATCGCGGCCGAGCGCTACGAGACCCAGGCCACCCCCGGCTCCGCAGCCGCCGTCGCCCCGATGCCCGATCGCCTGCCGATCGTGCTGGCGCATGCCGGGCACGACCACGATTCCAAGGCCGCGCCCGAGTGGCAGCCGGGCGCGGGCCTGCCGCGCATGCTGTTCACCGGGCTCGCGACCCTCGTCGGCGGGATCGGCTACGCGCTGCTGCTCGGCGCGGTGATGCTGG
>NZ_VRUX01000580.1:0-2594 GCF_008039885.1 Methylobacterium sp. WL103 | reverse complement strand
GGCCGGCTCCGGGTCCGCCCCGTCGACGCCGACCAGGGCCAGCCGCATCCCGTCGGGATCGCGGAAGCGCAGGGTCGGCTCGCCGAACACGCTCGCCGGCGCGTCGTGATCGACGGACGTCGCGACGAAGCGGTGGATCCACCAGCCGATCGCGGCCCGCGGCACCCGCAGCGCGATCTCCTGCGTCTCGCCGACGCCGAGCCGGCCCGGCGCCGCATGCGCGATCGGGAAGAAGGTCAGCAGCGTGCCGGGGCGGCCGGTCTCGTCGCCGTAATAGAGGTGGTAGGTGCCCGGGTCGTCGAAGTTGACGGTGGTCTTGACGAGCCGCAGCCCGAGCACCCGGGTGTAGAAGTCGCGGTTGCGCGCCGCCGAGCCGGAAAAGGCGGTGACGTGGTGGAGGCCGATCTCGGACATGACGTGTCTCCTTTGAGAGCGCCGCCCGGCGCTCGCGATCGGCCTGATTTGAGGATCATCCGGGCGATTTGAAACGGAAACGATGGAAACCCATCGTTTCTGATTTTGCGTTCGACGATGCGCCGCCGTCCGAGACCTTCGGCGTGGCCCGGCGCGCCTCCGGCTGCTATGGCGGGGCGTTCGACACGACGGGAGACGGCGATTTCCGACGATGCATGGGCGACCGCGCTTGGGCTGCTCGCGGTCCTCGTCCTGGTGCTGGCCAACGGCTTCTTCGTGGCGGCCGAATTCGCCCTGGTCTCGGTGCGCCGGAGCCGCGTCGCCGAACTCGTCGCCGAGCGGCGCGCGAACGCGACGGCGCTGCAGCGGGCGACCGACCGCCTCGACGCGCATCTGGCCGCGACGCAGCTCGGCATCACCCTGTCGTCGCTGGCGCTGGGCTGGGTCGGCGAGCCGGCGCTCGCCCACCTGATCGCGCCGGCGGTGGACGGGCTGCCGCTGTCGCTCGGGCCGGTCGCCGCCCATTCCATCGCGGTGGCGATCGCCTTCGCCCTGATCACGTCGCTGCACATCGTGCTCGGCGAGCTGGCGCCCAAGAGCCTCGCGCTCCAGCGCAGCGAGCGCACCGCGCTCGCGGTGGTCCGCCCCCTCGGCCTCTTCCTGTTCGTGTTCCGGCCGGCGATCCTGTTCCTCAACGGGCTCGGCAACGGCGTGCTGCGCCTGTTCGGCCTCCAGCCGGGCCATGGCGAGGGCTCGCTGCACTCGACCGCCGAACTCAACCTGCTGATCCAGGCGAGCCAGGAGGCCGGCCTGATCCGCGAGGTCCAGCAGGAGGCGGTGGAACGGATCTTCGCCATCGGCGAGCGCCGGGTCAGCGACATCATGACCCCGCGCCACGAGGTCGAGTGGGTCGACGCCGACGCCGACCACGCGGCGATCCTCAAGGCCGTGCGCGCCTGCGGCCACGCCCAGGTCGTGGTCAGCCGGGGCCAGGTCGACGAGCTCGTCGGCGTGGTGCGCAAGCAGGACCTGCTCGACCAGGTGCTCGACGGCGACGCGATCGACCTGACGGCCGCGACGCAAGGCCCGATCGTCGTGCACGAGAGCATGACGATCCTGGCGGTGCTCGAAACCTTCCAGAGCCAGCCGATGCGGATGGCGGTGGTCGTCGACGAGTACGGCACCCTGGAGGGCATCGTCACCCAGACCGACCTGCTGGAGGCGATCGCCGGCGACATCCCGGAGCCCGGCGAGGAGCCCGACGTGGTCGAACGCGCCGACGGCTCGCTGCTGATCGACGGGATGATCCCAGCCCGCCAGGCGTTCGAGCGGCTGGAACTGGCCGAGACGCCGGATTCCGACGACTTCACGACGCTGGCCGGCTACGTGATCTACGAGCTCGGTCGCATCCCCGCGGCGGGCGACGCGTTCGAGGCCGGCGGCTGGCGCTTCGAGGTGGTCGACATGGACGGGCGCCGCATCGACAAGGTGCTGGCCTCCCGCGTGGCCGCCTAAAACCTCGGACAGCCCGGCCGCGGCGGGCGCACGGAAGGCGAAACCCGACATGGCGGACGGCGCCGACATCCCGATGCCAGACACCGCGACGCCCGGGTTGCGGATGCCGAGCCTGGCCGAGGCGGTCCCCGTCTGGGGCCGCATCGCCGCCTTGTCCTTCGGCGGGCCGGCCGGGCAGATCGCGGTGATGCACCGCATCCTCGTCGAGGAGCGGCGCTGGATCTCCGAGGATCGCTTCCTGCACGCGCTGAACTTCTGCACGCTGCTGCCGGGGCCGGAGGCGCAGCAGCTCGCGACCTATGTCGGCTGGCTGATGCACGGCACCCGCGGCGGGCTCGTCGCGGGGGGCCTGTTCGTGCTGCCGGGCCTCGTCGCGATCATGGCGCTGAGCTGGATCTACGCGCTGTCGGGCAACGTCGGCGTGGTCGCCGGCCTGTTCTTCGGGCTCAAGGCGGCGGTGCTGGCCGTCGTCGCCGAGGCGGTGCTGCGCATCGGCCGGCGCGCCCTGAAGAGCGCGCCGATGGTGGCCGTGGCGGCGGCTTCGTTCGTCGCGCTGTTCCTGTTCGACCTGCCGTTCCCGGCGGTCGTGCTGGCGGCGGGCTTTCTCGGCTATCTCGGCGGCCGCGCCGGCCTGCCGCAGTTCCGGGTCGGCGGCGGCCACGGCG
>NZ_VRUX01000057.1:0-14496 GCF_008039885.1 Methylobacterium sp. WL103 | reverse complement strand
GCGCTCTGCGGGGCGGGCAGATTGGCGGGCTCGGGCCTCGAATGGGCGCCGTCCTGACTTTTCGTGAACCGGCCGGCGGTGTCACGAAGGCGGGCGGCGCGGTCGCGCTGATCGGCGTGTGCGGCTGGCGGCTGGGCCTGCGGGCGAGCGGTATTGCGCATGTCTGATCCTGCAATGCTGTAATGCTATGATGCTGTCGTGCGTTAGCGGGATACCGTTGCTTGTCAGAGCAGCGAGGCGAGCCCCGTGAGGACGCATCCGCCGCCGATAATCGCGACGGCGGCCAGCAGCTCGCCAGCCATGCCGATGAAGCGGCGGCCGTGGACGAAGGCGGTGTCTGGACGGATCGCGGCAACGGCCTGCCAAGGCTCGTCCTCGCCGGGCAGGGCTTCGTTCCGCGGGGCAATCGTGGCGAACTGGCTGTAGCGATCGACGCCCGGCAGCAGCCGGGACGGAGCCGGCGGCAAGCGGCCCGAGGGGAAGGCATAGGGGATCGTGACGGGCGGCAGGTTGCTGCCGAGGAACAGCGTCAGGTCGGCAACGCGCGCCTCGGCGATGCCGTAGCCGGGCTGATGTGCGGCCGAGAACTCCGCTTCCTCGCCGAGCCACCAACGGAGGTGCCCGAGTAGCGCCAGCGCGCCGAACCGGGAGGCGCAAGGCGTGACCGTCAGGGCGTCGGTGGCGGCATCGTAGTCGTCGCTGGCGACCACGGACGCCGTGCCTTCGGGCGCGACCTGGTAGGCGTCATAGGCGGCGCGGTGGCGCTGGATCGCGGCGTGGATCGGGTCGGCGGCGGTGTCGAGGACAAGGGTACGGGCGTGAGTCATCGGTCGGGCTCCAAAGGGCTCGTGGCGGTGGTCAGGGAGGGCGAAGGGAAAGGGGCGGGCCGATCAGACCGGCGAGGCGCGGGGCTGGCTCAGCTCGTTCGCCACCAGACGCCAGCGGCGGGCAAGGCCGAGCGCCCAGGCATGGGCTTCACGCTGGTCGGTCTCGCCGGCCGCGATGCGGAGCCGATACGAGGCCGCGAGGCGCAGGCAGATCGCGTGATCCTGCCGAGCGTGCAGCAGGCGGACGGCGGGGGAGCGGATCAGGTCGGCGGCCATCAGTCCGGCCTCAGTGCGCGCGGACGATGCGGGCGGACTTCGCGGCAGCCCAGGCGCCCTTGAGCGCGAAGGACATGCACTCGCCCCAGGCGTCGCCGGTCACTTCCATGCGGGCCTGAGCGGCGCGGGTCGCAGCGCGCATGATGGCCGAGCGGTCGAACGTGCCGTCGCGGCGGGTCAGCGGGGTAACGGTGCGGGAGAAGTGCTTGGCGCTCTCGGTGCAGACATTCACGGCAGCCTTGGCGCGGGTGAAGATGCGGCGGGCGTCGGCGGTCAGGCGCGGGTCGGCGGTGCGAGCGATGTGCGAGTGGGGGATGAGGTTGGCGTAGCGCATTGGCGTTGATCCGTTTCAGACCGTGTGATAGTTTTGATATCACTCGATCAATATGAGATCAATAGGCAATCAGGTGATAATTTGACGATCACAGGCGCACAGCTCCGGGCGGCCCGCGCCTTCCTGAGGTGGACTGCACAAGAGGTTGCTGACGCGTCCCGTCTCGGCGTTGCTACGGTGCGGCGGGCTGAACTTCAGGACGGGCCTTTGAGCATCACGGCAGCCAATGCCGAGGCTATTCGCCGGGCACTTGAAGCGGCAGGGCTTGAGTTCATCCCGCAGAACGGCGGCGGGCCAGGCGTTCGCCTCCGCGAGCCCCAATCGTGACGGCATCGCCAGAGCACCTATCCGAAGTCTCTCGCCTCGCCGGCCTCCTCGCCGATCAGGTGCTGGACGCGCAGATCATGAACCGGCCGGTCCCGGACCAGCACATCAGGACGCTGCTCAGTGCTGCCTTCCTCCTCGAGGAGTACGGCGTGCCGCTCCCCTCGCTACTGCAGCAGATCGTTCACGGCGCGAAGAGGGGAGCGGATTGATGCGAACCCAGATCAAAGCCATTAGAATAAAGTTTGTGTCGCAGACCAGTGATGGACTGAAGGTATGAATACGACTGCCAACATCATGAGGCTCAAACGTCCATGAGCAAGTTTGGCGAAGCGCGGAGCGGTCCATGAACAAGACCGGGGAACGTCGCCTCGCCGCGATCCTGATCACCGACGTCGTCGGCTACAGCCGGATGATCTCGGCCGATGAAGACGGGACGCTGCGGCGGCTCAAGGCGTTGCGTCGGGAGGTAGTCGATCCGCGTATCGCCGCCGCACACGGGCGGATCGTGAAGTCGACCGGCGACGGGGTCCTCGTTGAATTCCCGAGTCCGGTGCGTGCGGTCGCCTGTGCCGTGGCGATCCAACGGGCCGCTGCTGACCACAATGCACGATTGCCCGAGACCCAAGCCCTGCACATGCGCATCGGGATCAACCTCGGGGACGTACTCGCCGAACCTGATGGCGACCTCTACGGCGACGGGGTGAACGTGGCCGCTCGC
Source organism: Methylobacterium sp. WL103 (assembly GCF_008039885.1). Taxonomy (NCBI): domain Bacteria; kingdom Pseudomonadati; phylum Pseudomonadota; class Alphaproteobacteria; order Hyphomicrobiales; family Methylobacteriaceae; genus Methylobacterium; species Methylobacterium sp. WL103. Next base: position 12,014 of record NZ_VRUX01000057.1, on the reverse strand, counting down.
CTGGAGCCGATTTGCGAGCCCGGCGGCCTGTGCATCTCTCGGGCAGTCCACGATCAAGTTCGCGATCGGCTGCCAATCCGTTTTGAGGACCGGGGGAAGCTCGCGTTGAAGAACATTGCTCGGCCGGTCGGCGTCTTCGCCCTCTCGGCCGAGGCCGTCCTGGATCTCCCGGAGCCAGCCGTCGAGGATCAATCCGACGCAGTGATACCGATTGCTCCCGCGCCGGCAGCTGCGATCATGGCCGATGGGGTTCCGTCGCCTCGCCGACCGAAGGCAGCGCTTATCGCTTTTGCTACAGGGGCGTTTGCCCTCGTAGCGGCAGGTGCAGGCCTGTGGTTCTGGCAGGCACAGAAGCTCTCGGGTGAGACAACGCTTGCTGTGCGCGCTGGCCTGCCGGCAAAGCCGGTACCAAGCCTCTCAATTGTCGTGTTGCCGTTCGCCAACCTCAGCAACGACTCCGAGCAAGAGTTTTTCGCCGATGGCCTGACAGAGGACCTGACCACCGATCTATCGCACTTGGTCGGCAGCTTCGTGATCGCCCGCAACACCGCTTTCACCTACAAGGGCAAGGCCATCGACGTGCGCCAACTCGGGCGTGATCTCGGGGTGCGCTACGCCTTGGAGGGCAGCGTGCGCCGCACGGGCGAGCGAATTGTATTGAACGCTCAGTTGATCTCGACAGAGACCGGCGCACACGTGTGGGCGGATCGGTTTGAGGGCGAGCGCGCTCGACTCGGCGAGCTTCAGGTCGAGTTCGTGGCCCGGCTGGCCCGCTCGCTCGACGTGCAACTGACTCAAGCTGAAGGCCTTCGCGTCTTGCGAGAGAGAACCGACGACGCCACGGCTAGCGACTTGGCTATGACAGGTTGGGCGGTGTTTAACCGGCCGCGCTCGAAAGCAAATATGATCGAGGCGCGTAGTATTTTTGAGCGATCCTTAGAGGTTGATCCGAGTCTCCTTCAAGGTAGGATTGGACTTGCCAGAACCGTAGCGACGATTGTTGTAAGCCGTTGGAGCGAACGCATCGCTGCTGATACCGAGATTGCTGACGGACTTATCACAGAAGTTTTGACGACCGATCCTAGCAATGCTCTTGCTCGTTTGGTCAAGGGGGACGTCTTGCGTGCCCGTCGAGATCTTGATCTAGCCGAGGCGTCATACCGACTTGCCATTGATAGTGATCAGAACTTGGCTGTCGCCTATGCCACTCTTGGGTTGACGAAGATCCTCAACGGCCGGGCAGAGGAAGCTCGGCCACTTGTAATGACAGCTCTCCGCCTAAGCCCGCGCGATCCATTGATCAACATCTGGAAATATTGGGTGTGTCATTCGCACGCTCACTTAGGCGAATGGGCAGAAGCAATTGTCTGGTGTAATCGCTCTATCGCCGATAGCCCATTCTGGCAGGCTTACGTTGACCTTGCGGCAGCTTACGCTTGGACTGGGCGCAAGGCCGAAGCAGAAGAGGCGATAGGCGGTCTTCTGAAGTCGATGCCTGGCTACACCGTCCAGAAGTGGGCGCGTGCCGATTGGTCGGATCAGCCTACCTTTTTGGTCGAATATGCTCGCCTCGTGGAAGGCCTGCGCAAGGCTGGTCTGCCGGAGAATTGATGAAGGGACACAACGGCCTCGAATTTATCCCCCAGAACGGGGGACGGGCCTGCCTCCCTCGGGGTTCAGCCGCGTTCCATCCGATCCGTCAGCGCCCGAGCGGCGATCTTCGCAATCGAGGCGCCATCCTCGGAGGATAGGCGGTTCGTGTTCCTCCTCCGCTCGGGTTCGGCGCAGGTGTAGACGTAGAACGCCCTGACACCGGCAGCATCAACGACGGACACCGACTCCTCGGCGGCCTTGATGCGCAGTGGCAGGACCAGTCCGAAGGTACTCACGGCGTCGTCGCCCTCGCCTCCAAGTTCACACGCTCACGCATCTCCTTGCCGGCCTTGAAGGCCAGCGCGCCCTTGGCCGAGACCGACACCGGCGCTCCGGTCTTCGGATTGCGCCCAGCCCGCGCCGGCCGCTCCTTCACCGAGAACGAGCCGAACCCGCGGATCTCCACCCGATCGCCAGCTACCAGCGCGTCTGCAATGCAGTCGAGGATGGCATCGACCACTGCAACGCAATCCCGCTCGTAGAGATGCGGGTTCTGGGCAGCGAGGCGCAGGACGAGGTCGGACCGGATCATGGCGCGGGGATGAGGCTGCCGGCGCCGCCTGGCAAGCCTGACCGTCCCTCTTACCGTTGACTTAACCGGGTGCCCCAGCCGACATGCCATGTCCGGCTTTGGCGCGCCCCGTGGCGAGTCGTGAGCCGGCGTCAGGAGAGATCGCCGCGAGATAGACCCCTGAAAAGCCAACAGCCCCTTCCCGGCAAGGAAGAGGCTGCTGAAAACCCAGAGGCGCTGTGAGGCGCGAGTCGCTTCCCCTCACAAGCCACATGCTCCCGGTGGGAGTCAAGACGGAACGTGTTTCCGTCAACGGGAAGGCTTTGCCTGGACCCTGGACCGCGGCCCGTGAGGGACCGTGAACGATGAACTACGCCTATGAGATCCGCCGACAGGCGGAGGCGGCTCCGCGCGCCGCATTGCCGGCCGTCGCGTCCGCGCTGTGGAAGGCGTTCGGAGAGGGACACCTGTCCGAGGCTGATGCCGAGGCGCTGTCTGGGCTGATCGAGGCGCGGCAGTTAACCGAGCGTCCCGCTGACTTGTCCCAGCGTCCCACAGGAAGCCCCAGGAAGGCCGTAGGCTCCCGCCCGCGCACGGATGCCTCGATGGAGCGCCGACGGCGCTGGGCGGCCTCTGGGCGGCTTCCTCCAGCCATTGCCGCTCGCTTTACCCTCGCCGAGCAGGCGGTGCTTGCCGTGATCGCAGTTGAGGTGGCGAAGCGGGGGCGATGCGCTCTGGCGATCGGAGCCGTCGCATCGCTGGCTGGGGTCAGTGAAACGTCCGTTCGGCGCGCCCTGCGTGAGGCTCGGACACTCGGGCTCATCACCGTAGACGAACGACGCCTGTCACGGTTCAGGAACGACACGAACCTCATCACGGTCGTCGATCAAGCATGGGCAGCGTGGTTGAGGCTGGCACGCCGATCCACGGGCGTAGGGGGTGGGTGCCAAACCCGGCAGGGCACGAATACTCCTGTTCCCTACCCTGTGAACTCTGAGCGTCGGAACGGGCGAAAGGGCTTCCGACGAATGGAGGACGAAACCAACAACTCCGGCCAGATGAGTAGATTTGCGGTCCTGCCGCATTCCCGCCACAACTGTGTCCGTGAAGTCACATCAATCTAGCGGGGTTCGAGTTATCCCTATTCCAGATTGGGCAATCTGAAGGGGTTCAGGCCATGAAGAAGCTTCTCACGACACTCGCTGCCTTTACGGCACTCACCGCCGCCGCGTCCGCTGCCGACCTTCCGCGTCGCGCTCCGCCGCCGGTGTTCACGCCCGTCCCGGTGTTCACTTGGACCGGCTTCTACTTCGGTGTGAACGCGGGTTACGGCTTCGACGCCAGCAGCAGCGCCCTCGCCAACCCCGGCGTGCTCATCGCCCCAGGTGCAAGCCCGCTCTTCCCGGCGGCCGGCGGAACGTCCATCGCGTTCGGCAACCAGCAGAGCACGCAGGACGGCTTCACTGGCGGTGGCCAGGTTGGCTACAACTTCCAGTTCACCCCGGGCTCGGGTGTCGTGATCGGTATCGAGGCCGACGCCCAGTACGTCGACTTCGGCCGCAACCGGAGCCAGAACTGCGTCTCGACCTTCGCGACCGGCCTGTGTGGCGGTCTGGGTGCTGGCTCGACCACGCTCGTGTTCAACCCCTCGCCGCTGTCCACGCTGGACTTCTTCGGCACCGTGCGCGGCCGGATCGGTTACGCGTTTGACCGCGTGCTGTTCTACGGTACCGGCGGTTTCGCTTATGGCTCGGGCGGCGGTAACGACTTCGGCCTGCCCAACCGCAGCCGTAACGAGTTCCAGACGGGCTACGCTGTTGGTGGCGGCGTCGAGTACGCTCTCCCGACCGACTCGTTTCTGAACTTCTTCCGCTCCTCGGCCGTGACGCTGAAGGTCGAAGGCCTGTACGTGAACCTCGACCAGGGCAACCGCAACAACGGCATCTTCGCATCGAACGCGGCCGGCACGACGACTCTGGCAGTCAACAGCCCGGGTGTCGCTTTCGGTAATTCCGCAACCCTCGCCGCCTACTCGGCTGGGCAGCTCCGTCGTGACACCGAGTTCGCCGTCGTCCGCGCCGGCCTGAACTACAAGTTCGGCTCGTACTAGGACCTTCGGCCACTTTCTTGGCCTAGAGATCCCCAGCCCGATCAGACTGGCCGCTAGGTCAAGCAGCGCCTCAGGAGTTCAGCTCCTGGGGCGTTCGTCGTTTGAATTGGATTTCGAGCACGTGACGACAGGCAGGCGCGTGCCAGTTCCCTGCGCCATGTCTATGAAGCCTCGGGTCGGGTGGTCGTGTGAAGGTCGATGCAGCGGGGAACAGGAACCGTCTGCGCCGGCCTATGGCCTGCTCAAAGGTCATCTCATGCTCAACCAACGAGGCCATGAGGGGCGCTCCGCGTTTCGGCGGAGCGCTTGGATCGGTCAGTAGAAGTTTCGACGGCCGTAGCCGTAGCCGCGCCCCCCGCCGTAGCCGCGGCCATAACCGCCATAGCCCCGGCCGAAGCGCGGTCCGCCGTAGCCACGGCCACCATAACCGTAGCCACCACGATAGCCCCGACCGTAACCGCCACGGCCGTAACCACCGCGACCATAGCCGTAGCCGAACTGAACCGGCTCGACTGCAGGTGCCGTCTTGGGGATGGCTGCGACCCCAATCTGCGCGGCGGAAGCCGGAGCAGGTGCGAGAGATAAACCTGCGATAAGCAGGCTCAGTGCCAGAAACATGGTCTTCAGCAAAGGGTTACTCCCTGTGAGCGCGCAGCGTTCGACCTGAGCGTTCGAGACCCTATCAGGTGTCGGTCCTGTCACCAGCACGCTGGTTCAGCAGGTGCCAGGAGGTAACGCCACTCTCGGTCAGCCGCTGACCCCTAAGCCTGGTACTCCCTGCGTTACTCCTATTCAGCAGCTGACAGGTCTGCCGCCGGCTTCGCTACGATTAAGGCAACCCTTGCAGGGGTCTGTTTCACCGAAACGTAGGGGCCACGGTTATCATTCAGCCGCCGCCCTTCGGCGTACCAACGCTGGGCGAGCCAACCGTCGAGGTCGTCGATCACCCCTGCGGCATGCCTGGTGAAGATGTCCCGAGCGGCCCCGCGATCGAAGCCAGCCTTCTTGAGCATCCTGGTGGTCGCGCCTCGCAGCTGCGCCCTTTCCTCGACGCTGACCTTCGGCGCGTTGAACATCATCAGGAGGACGTAGTAGGCGGCGCGCGCCATGTCGTCCCGGCGCGGGGCGTTCTTCCCCCGACGCTTGGCATCGGACCGGCCCTGCGCCTCGGCATGGCGCTCGTTGCGCTGGATCTCGTACTTCGAGAGGGGCACCGTCTCGATGGCGGCGGTGTCGGTGGTGGTCGCGAGGGACATCAGCGTGGCTCCGGTGGGTGGAGACCCGATGATCTGGCCGCAGCATGAAAGTCGAAATGGCCTGGGCGGTCAGCGGTCAAAAATAATTTGCATCAGCCGCTGACCGGATCGGGTTGTGCCTTTCCCTCTCAGCCCGTGTGCGCACGAGGTCGGGCCGATGTCGTGCTAGAAAAGCACGAGGGGCGGCCCTGCTAAAGGGGGGAAAAGCAGGGCCGCCACAGCCGATCGGGGGGATCTGCTGGCCGCTGATGCAGCGACATCCACGGTAGATCAGACAGGTTGCTGAAGGATGAGCGACGACACGACGGCTCTGGTCCTGGCGCTCGCGACCGAGAACGCCGAGCTGCGCGCGGCGCTGGCTGAGGCGCAGGAACTCTTGATCGAGACGGCCGTCGATGCTGGCGAGATGCATGCCGAAAATGAGGCGCTACGTGCGCAGATCGCAGCTTTTCAGGGTGGGCGGATTTAGCGTCAGGATCGTATGCGTCGCGCGATGGTCCGACCGATCTCGAACAGCATCAACTCGGAAAGCCGTCAGAGACCTCGATCACCGACCCGGCTGACTGCCTTGTGCGCATCTATGCAGCGGTCCACCGCTTCGATCAGCGGGTCAGGCTTGTCAGGTTGTTCCGCCCCAACCACTAGAAACGGACCGCGATGGGTGTCCGTCGTGTCGATGTAGGCGCCACGCCCCCGCATCACCCCGTTTGCGTCCGCCGCAAGGTAGCCGCGGTTGAGTATCCAGCGGACTTCGCCCGTCTCGGTGACGATACGAAACTCGGTCGAGGTAGACCCACCTGTCCGCCGGACACGGCGGATGCGGTCGAACACCCAGTCGCGATCATCCGGATGCGTGCGCCCTAGAGCGATGTCGAGGGGTATTGGTCGTCCGGCGAGATCCACGTTGCCAGCGAGCAACCGGGCGGCGCCTTCATCAAGGACGGACAGCGCTGCCGGTACGTTCGTATTCCAAGTCCCGACGATACCTGCCGCTTTGAGGGCTGGGTCAATCGTGGCTATCGACGGCATTGCTTCCCCCCAGACCGCTCCGCCGAAGGAGCGTGACACTGACCAAGATATCTCAGCCTGCGCCACTCAATGAGCCTATGCCCTCCCTATAGGTTGTCTGTGTGGCACATAGGACAACTTCTCGTGAGGGGGCGGCATTGCGCAGTTCACCCCCTGGCTCACGATCGGGCATAGGGTCATTTGAAGCGATGGCCCCGACTGACACCAATCACGCCCTTCGCCGGATTGCTGACGCCTTGGAAATGCCCGTCAGTGTGTTCACTGACTCTCACGCGGCTCGCCCGACCGATCCTTCTGTCAACGCTGTCGAACTGCTGCGGTTGTTCGATCGCATTCCTGACGAACAGAAGCGCCGCGAGTGCATCGAGTTTGTTCGGAGAATGGCTTGCTGAGAGCCATATGTGCGTTCAGGCTTACTAACCAGACATCGGGACCGAAGAGCGGACCCCTGACTTTCGTCTGAAACCACAATAAGCCTTGATGGTTTTTCCACCTCCGGGTCTAAATAGATCAAGCTTCGATACTCACTTCATGATCCGCCTCAACATCTTGTCGGATGAATGAACGGGGTTTGATCCAGGCCCGGTCGCCTACCTTCACTGGGCCAAGTACTAAGACGCGAGCCTCAATTACTACATCATCTCCGATTACCGGCAGTCCTGGGCCGCCGCCGATATCCCCCTCAGGTTTTTTGTACAGTCCACCGATCCCTACCAGCATTCCGAGTGTGACGTTTTTGCCAACCGCCCCGGCGATCACAATCCCGGCTGGATGAGGCAAGAACAAGCCGCCTCCGATCCGGGTTGATGGAGGGAGGTCGGCTTTCGTCCAGGCGTGATTGACCAGCCAGAGGAACCACGCGGCTTCGCGCCAGCCGCGCTCGTGCGCAAAACGTGAAAGCCGGTGCAGCAGAATGGCATGGTAGCCGCGGTTCAGACGTGGGTAGGCGTGCCCATGCCTTGCCCAGTGCTGCCGATCTGCGCGCAAGGCAGCTGCAACATCAGACCACGACGGCTTCGAACCGGGCAGCATCAGATATCTTCCAAAGGTGCCGGGCTAAGCATGCTTGCGTCAGCCACAACCGCATTCTCACACAACCAGAGCGCGATTGTAAAAAGTCAAATGCTCTTCTGGTTGAAAATTTCTTTCTGTCTGTTGTGATGTGCGATCGGAGCAATCGGCAAACCGTGGCCGAACTGGCGACCAGCTGATGACTCAATCCGCTCGCAGAAACACCCCCTCCACCCGCCAGGTAAGCTGGAATAGCTCGGCCGGTTAGCTTCGAACCAGACTTGTTGCTCCGTATCTCCGCCGCGGTCGTCGCTCCCTACGAGAACATCGACACGGGTAAGGCTGGGCCGCGATAAGGATTGCTGGCACGTTGGCGCCGCCTACCGCGGTTCCTGGACCCTAACGTTGCCGGCGGCCCCGCTCCTCGTGCGCCACCGCTTCAACTGCTGCGATCACGTTCTCAAGCTCCGCGATCCGCTTCAGCGTGCTGTCCGCCGGCATCGTGTCGTACTGAGCGGCTTCCATGATGAGATCGCGCTGACGGGTCTTGAGGCGGTCCAGGAGGGCTTCGAGCTTGTCCATGGCGCGCTGTAGCGAGGCGTGGTCGCCTCGACAACATCGAGCCAGCGACCTTTAGGTTGAGAACGCGACGCGCCAGTTGAGGCAGTTCAACCCGCCGCTGGATCGCGGCGGGCTTCTATCGCCTGCTCAGGTAGCAATGCGGCCAGGCCGGCCGAGGCCGATGCTCTTTGCCAGTGCCGAGCGCCGGGCCGAGTAGTCGGGCGCCGTCATGGGATAGTCGGACGGCAAGCCGAAGCGCTCGCGGTAAGAATGCGGGTGGAGGCCGTGACCGTTAAGGTGGCGCTTCAAGGTCTGGTACGTCTTGCCGTCAATGAAGCTGACCAGGCCGTCGGGCCGGATGGACTTCTTGATCTGCGCCGGCGTCGGCTGGTTGACCTTCTCAGCCGCAGCGCCGGCGCTCTCTGCTCCCGTGCCGCCGTAGAGACCCGCCAGAGCCGCCTGGACGCTTTTAATCAGCTTCGGAAGCTCAGAGACGGGAACGGAGTTATTCGCGACGTAGGCTGCAACCAGTTCGGCTACCAGCGCGAACATTTCGGGGTTTTGCCCCTGGTTTTCTTCGATCACTTAGGTTGTCCTGTGTTGGCCCCTCTCGCGTGAGATCATCCAACCTCCGCACAAAATCAAGGCAGAACCCCAAGAAGATTGCGCGATCCTCCTCTGGGCTGCACGCATGCTTGGGAGATCAGCGCATTAGGGCGACCCCGGCTTGATGTATGGAGCCTCATGAACGACTGGCGGTGGCATGAACGCGACGGCCTCAGAGGAACCCGCGCAACGGAGCGCCGCCAAGGCCGGCAAGTCCAAAGTTCATCGGGCCGATGCCACCGATCGTCGGAATAGTGACCGGCGGAGCGAAGAAGCTGCTGCCCACTACCGGCGCGATGCCGAGCCCAGCCTGAATGCCGGCGAATTGGTTCGCGGCGTTGCCAGCACCCACGGCATTAAGCTGAGCAGCCTGCGCCGCGCCCTGGTTCGCAAAAGCGATGTTCGTGTCGTTGCTCGCAGCCAGCCTGGCATTGGCGGCGTACTGCTGATCTAGCTGCCCGCGAAGGAAAGCCATCTCACTGGCCTGCGGGTTGAAGCCCCCGCCGCCGTATTCTCCGCTGTAATCGCCTTGCCCGCTTGAAAAGTCTTCGCTCGCGGTAGGCTCAAACCCCGGCGAAAGGTTGAAGTCCTTCGTTCCAGCAGCGAAGTCCTCAACGCCGCCGCCAGAGCTACCGCCAGAGCCACCAGCGTTCGGATTGTACCCTCCAACGTTCGCCGAGCTGAAGGCGTAGGGATCGACACTGCCCGCGGGCTGACCGTTCCCCGCCGGGAAGAGGCTTCCGAACGACTGCGCTGTTGCCCCGAGGCCGCCGCTGACGTTCGTGCCCGCTCCAAAATCGGGAAGAGCCGGAGCCGGAGGAGGCGGAGCCCCCATGCCGCCGAAACCGAAGCTGCCGTTGCCGGTAGGACCGGCACCCTGCGCCACGTTGAAGTTTGAGAACTGGTAGGGGTTCGACCCGGTTGGCAGCGCCCGCCCTTCCGCTGCACCGCTTCGCAGATAGTGCGCTAAAGGGTCTTGATGGTCGGCCGCCACATCGGGATTGGCTCGGAGGTAGGCAGCCGCGTCAAACCCTTGGTTGATCCGATCGCCCTGCGTGTCGAGAGCGCGGCCTTCCTTGAAGCCGTAGGTCAGGTAGTGCGTGAGCGGGTCCATGCCCGAGGCCGCAACGTCGGGATTTGCCGCGTCATAGGCGGCACCATCAAAGCGACCATGGAAGCTCGCCGGCTGGATGCCCTGAGAGACGTTTGCCCCCGAGAAGTCCGTGGCGCCGGGCGCTGGGCTGTAGGGCGTGATACCGGCTCCAAAGCTGCCAAGAGAGGCGTTGCCCGAGAAGTCGGCGGCACGCCCCTCGTGAGCGCCGTACTGGATGTAATGCTGCAGCGGGGTCATGCCCGACGCAGCGATGTCCGGGTTGGCAGCCAAATACTGGCTTGGGTTGAAGCCCTGTCCGATCCGGTCTCCCGCCGTATCAAGCGCACGCCCCTCGTTGAAGCCGTAGGTGAGGTAGTGCTGCAGCGGATCGACATGCTGGGCCGCGACATCCGGGTTGGCGGCGAGGTAGTCGGCGGCGTTGAAGGTGCCGTGGAACGACCCCGGCCCCACGCCAGCCGACACGTTCGGGCCAGTAGGCACCGGAGTGAGTGGCGAGCCGAAGTCCGCGTTGATTGAGGGCGGCGCCGCGATCGGATTGCCCGCATCAACGGGTGAAAGCGGCGAACCAGAGAAATCACCACTGATCGGCGTGGGGCTGGCGACCGAGCCGAGACCAAGCGCGTCGATGCCTGCTGGCTGATAGATACCGGCGCCGAAGTTGCCAGGGGCACCCCCACCCGAGAAATCGGTCGAACGCCCTTCATGGGCACCGTACTGCAGGTAGTGCTGCAGCGGGTTCATACCAGCAGCGGCAACGTCAGGGTTCGCGGCAAGATACTGGCTCGGATTGAAGCCTTGGCTGATCCGATCCCCTTGAGGGTCGATGGTACGGCCTTCCTGAAACCCGTAAGTCAGGTAATGCTGAAGCGGATCGGCATGAGCAGCCGCCACGTCCGGGTTCGCCTGCAGGTAAGCAGCGGCGTCGAAAGAACCGTGGAAGTCGCCGGGACGGACGCCTTGAGAAACGTTCGGACCCGTAGGGACGGGAGCGAGCGGCTGACCAAAACTCGCTGAGATCGGGTCTGGCGTGGCAATCGGATTGCCGGTCGCGACAGGGCTGAGCGGCGAGCCCGAGAAGTCGGCCGCGATCGGATCGGGCGTCGCAATGGGATTACCAGTCGGCACCGTCTGCAATGGCGTGCCGCCTGAGAAGTCGCCCGTGATCGGGGCCGGCGTCTGGATCGGATTGCCTGTTGGAACCGGGCTCAGGTAGTTCGGCGTCAGAATGCTCGCAAACTGATCCGGGGTGATGACCCTTTCCTGAGCCTCAGGCGACTGGAGCAGCATCGTCTCCAATTGCTGAATTGGGACACCCGCCTTTAGCTGCGACAGGGCGTTTTGGAGGCCAGGGCTGTCAGCCTGACGCCCAAAAGCGTTCTGGTAGAAGTCGTTGAGCTGGTAGGTCTGGCCTTCCTGCGAGCCGGCGAGACCGGCGGCGAGGCTGCTGAGGCTGCCACCGTTCTGTAGGACGCTGAGCGCGGACGTGATGTCCGTGTCCGACGCGCCGCGGCCAAGAACCTGCTGATAGGTCTGATCGGCGACATAGCGCATCGGGTCAAAGCCCGTCTGCTGCTGCACTTCCTTGGCTTCGGCCGAGCCGGCGATGCCCGCGATCTGGTCATAGAGGTTGCTGGCGCCGCTCGAAAGAGAGTCCAGCCGCGTTTGGATTTCATCAGCATTTGGGAGCCGGTTCAGAACATCGCTGTAAGTCTGCCCGATGATATCCCGCGCCCCGTCTAGCCCACTCGCAACACCGCTGCCGATTGAGGCGAGCACATCAGTCCCGACAGGTCGCTTCGGAGCGCCATCGGTATCCGGCATCTCGTAGTAAGCGGTCCGCCCGTCAGGGCTGGTGGCATAGCCAGGAAACCCCAGCCCTTCGGAAACATCGATATGGCCGAGTCCGGCATTGATGGCGTTCTGCTGATCGAGAGAGATCGCCTGTCGGCCGCGCGCCTGGAAATAGGCCTGCTGCGCCGCTTCTGTCGGCTTGAGATTTAGGTCGCCACGGCTGACGAGGGAATAGTCGTCAGGCACTGATCGGCCCCCACGAGGTGGTCCAAGGGTAAAGTTAGTGCACGGTGGGCCGCTCCGCCACGGATAGCTTGGCCGGCGGAGCTGGTCTGGCAAGCGCAGCCGGCCAAGCGGAGAAGGCTGGCATGA
>NZ_VRUX01000579.1:0-2601 GCF_008039885.1 Methylobacterium sp. WL103 | reverse complement strand
TCGCGCCCCCGGTGCCGGGCGGGGGCGCGACGCCGGTGTTGCCGGCGCCCCCCGTCACGATCTGCGCCGAGGCGGGACCGGCCAGGATCAATCCGAGCGCGGAGGCGAGGGCGAGCGTCGTGCGGGTCATCGGTCTGTCCAGGTCCGGGGGCGGTCGCACCGATTCGGCGCAAGCGCACGGCAACGGGCGGAGACGCCGGAGGTTCATCCGGGCAGGGTGCGGACCCGCGAGCGCGGTCCCGCGTTCGAGGCTTCGAGACGGTGTTTCGCCCACGCGGCGTCTCGAAGGACGAGCCGGGCTGGTGGAGGAGAATGCGATGCGGCGTTCACTTCGTGCGGCCTGGCCGCTCGCGGCCCTGGCGATGGCGCTCTCGGGTGCTCCGAGCGCGTTCGCCCAGGCCGTCTCGCCCCCCCCGTCGGGCACCGCGACGGCGACGCCGGAGGACGCGATCCTGCTGACGATCTTCCTGAAGCACGACCAGTCGCAGCCGCTCGCCGAGCTGAACGCGCAGCTGGCGCGGCAAGGCTTCTACAAGGCCTTCCCGCCGCCCGGCATCGAGGTGGTGTCGTGGAACGTCGTGATGGGCGTCGGCCAGATCGTGGTGCTGCGCCTGCCCGCGACCCGTCTTCGCGAGATCAATCGCGTGCTGGAGGACACCGCGTGGGGTGCCTACCGCACCGAATTCTTCCCGACCTACGACTTCAAGGCCGTCGGCCTCGGCGAGCACGAGAAGGCCCGGTAGTCCGTGCGGCCGAACATCGATCGGTCGGGCATTCGACAAGATCGGCGTCCGCCGATGCTGCGTTCGCGCCGCGCGCCACCGTAGGTCGGCAGGCCGATCCAAGCTCGCGATTTTCACGCGTGCCGCCAGGATCGCGCAGCCCGAGGACTCGCTTCGCGGAGCGCCCGATGCGGCATCTGCATCCGCGGTTTCAGTCCGGACTTGGACTGGAACCGCGTCCGTGGCATAATAGGCTCATGAGCGAGACATCAACGAACATCCATCCGTACTCCCTGGAGATCATTCCCCCGAAGGCCGACGGCGGCTCCTACCAGTGGGCCATCCGCAAGAACGGCAAGCTGACCCAGCGCTCCGACCGGAGCCTGCCCAGCGAGGCGAAGGCTCGCGAGAGCGGCCTGGGGCAGATCGAGAAGCTCCTGTCGGGCGTCGGCGACCGGTAAACGGTCGATCACGCATCAGCGTATTCAACGAAAGGCGCGGCGCGGACCTCACGGTTCGCGCCGTTCCGTTTTCCGGCTCAGCCCGTCGCCGATTCGGCACACGGGGTTCGACCGGAGATGCTTGCCAAGTCGGCGCCGGCGCCAATGTAATGTCGATGCTCGACACGAACCGCCAAGCCCAGCCCGTCGTCGCCAAGCCGGATGCGACGCCGACCCTCGACGCGTTGACCCGCCAGCGCCTTGGGCGCCACCTTCAGGCGCTCTACGAGCCGGTGATCGACGAAGCGCTCGATCCGCGCTTGGCCGAACTGATGCGGCAGCTCGACCACGACCGGCAGCTCGGGTCGTGAGGCTTCGTCCGACCGCGTGACGAGAAAAGCCCTGCCGACGCGCTCAGTAGTCCGAGCGGACCGACCGAGGCTTGCATGGTGCGGCGCGAAGGGCTATTTGTGCATTGCGGGATAGCGATGGCGTCGCTGTCCCGCTGCCCATCTTGGGCGTTTCCTCCCTAGACTTCGGGCCGCTCCTTTGGGGGCGGCCTTTTTTCTGCGCGGGGTCCGCCTCTTAGCGGCGACGGCATCCGCTCACAAGCACGATGGGGCGTCCTGCGAGGGCCGCCGCGATGACATCTCGGCGAGCGGAGGGCATCGAGCCGCGAGGGATGGCCGCCCGTTCGATGACCCAGCGCCCAAGCCTCGTTTAACAGACACGGCCACGACGATTCGAAAGGACCCGGCGCATGACCAACGTGATTCGCCCGACTTTCGGTCGCCCGCCGCAGCCCGACGCCGAGGTGCCCGAGGAGATCGCGCTCGAACCGCTGCGGATCTACGGCGAGGCGGCCGGCCACGTCGTCGCCCTGGTAGCCGATCCCGGCTCGCAGGCGGGAGAAGTGTTGAAAGTCGTCGTCGGGCCGCTCGTCGGCGACCGCCTCGAGGCCGTCGCGGTCCTGCCCCGGACGGAGGCCGGCGAGATCGATGCCGAACGTGTCGGCATGGCGGTGCTGCGCACGCTCGAGTTGCTGGAATAGGGCCCCCGACGGCACTTGTGGGAGGCGCGCGCATCCCCAAGCCGACCGCGATCGGCTAGCGTGACGGCCGATCGGAGGACCGGCACGCGGGCCTCGACATTCCGGCCACGGACGGGTCGCCCATGCCAGCCCTCGATTCGTTGCACGATCGCCTACGGGCGGCGCCGGTCCTGCAGGATGAAGACGCGGCCGCCGCGCGCCTCGGCGACGTCGAGCCCGCCTTTCCGCCGGGGTTCGTCACGCCGCCGATGCGCGCGCTCCTCCTGGGGATCGCCGACCACGCCCCCTTCCTGTGGCGGCTGATCGCCCAGGCGCCGGACCGGTTCGTGGCGTTGGCGGGGCAGGCCCCGGAGGCGGCGGACGCGGCGATCACGACACGGCAGCGGGT
>NZ_VRUX01000578.1:0-2620 GCF_008039885.1 Methylobacterium sp. WL103 | reverse complement strand
CGCCGCGCCAGGTCAGGGTCGCGGCCGCGTCGAGGCTGGCGCTCCAGATCGGCCAGGCGAGGGTCAGGTCGACCGCCTGCGCGCCGGCTCCCGGATTCGCGGAATCGAGGGTGGTGCCACTCAAGGTGATCCGGCGCGGATGGTTGGTGCCGCCTTGGGCTAGGCGCGCGCCGATGCGGCGGGCGGGCTCGGCCCAGCGCGGGTCGTCGGCGCCGTCGGGCATTTGGATGGTAGCGCCGCCCAGCGCGACCGAGCCGAGGTCGGCCTGGCCCGAGAGCAGGGCGAGCGGATTGAGGTCGAGGTCGAGGCTGCCGCCCTCGATCAGGGCAGGTCCGCCAGCCTGCGCCCCGGTGATCCGGGTGCGGGTGAAGCTCAGGCGCGGAAGCGGGAGTAGCGTCATCGTCGTCGCGCCCTCCGCGGTGAGCGCGAGGCCGAACTCGCGCAGGCCGCGGCTGACGAAAGCCGCCGCCGTCGGGGTGCCGACCGGCCAGGGCAGGGTCGCCAAGCCCGCCACGAGGGCGGCCACCGACGCGAGGCCGACGGCGATGAGGAGGCGGCGCGGCGACATTGCACTCCGGGCGGGCACGTCGCGGGCCTGCCGAGGGGCGGCGTGGGCACGACGGGGGACGACGAACGCGTCCGCGATGTCTCAGGCTCCCCCCAGCCGTCATGCATCGGACCGTTCGGGTGATTCCCTTAAAGCCTTCGATCGGCTTTGTCTGCCCGCGGCGCCCGGCCGTCCCCGCCGCCTTCGAACGGATGCCGGCGCTTTGATTCCCGGCACCGGGCGCCTTTACCGGCGCGCCGGAATCGGAGACAGCTTTCGCGGAAACGATTGTCGGCGCAGTCGCGCGCGGGCCTTGATAGGGTTCAACGTCCATGAAGAAGGTCTATGCGGATCCGACGACGGCGCTCGCGGGGCTGCTGAAGAACGACATGATGGTGATGTGCGGCGGCTTCGGCCTCTGCGGCATCCCCGACGAACTGATCGAGGCGGTGCGCGAATCGGGCGTGAAGGGCCTGACCATCGTCTCGAACAACGCCGGCATCGACGGCGTCGGCCTCGGCAAGCTGCTCGACACGCGGCAGGTCTCCAAGATGATCTCGTCCTATGTCGGCGAGAACAAGGAGTTCGCCCGGCAGTATCTCGGCGGCGAACTCGAGATCGAGTTCAACCCGCAGGGGACGCTCGCCGAGCGCATCCGCGCGGGCGGAGCCGGCATCCCGGCCTTCTTCACCAAGACCGGCGTCGGCACCAAGGTCGCCGAGGGCAAGGACGTGCGCGAGTTCGACGGCGAGCACTTCGTGATGGAGCGCGGCCTGTTCGCGGACCTCGCGCTCATCCACGCCCACACCGGCGACACCGAGGGCAACCTCCGCTACCGGAAGACCGCCCGGAACTTCAACCCGATGATGGCCACCGCCGCGACCATGACGGTGGCGCAGGTCGAGCACCTGGTGAAGCCCGGCGAGATCGACGCCGACGACATCCACACGCCCGGCATCTTCGTGAAGCGCATCATCCACGTGCCGGGACGCGAGAAGCGGATCGAGCAGCGCACGGTGCGCAAGCGCGCCGAAGCCGCGCCCGCGGCGGCCGGCGGCGGCCAGATCTAATCAGGCAAGAGGGAACACGAAAATGGCCTGGACCCGCGAACAGATGGCGGCACGTGCCGCGAAGGAGCTGGAGGACGGCTTCTACGTCAACCTCGGGATCGGCATCCCGACCCTGGTTTCCAACTACATCCCCGACGGGATGTCGGTTCAGCTCCAGTCGGAGAACGGCATGCTCGGCATGGGCCCGTTCCCGCTCGAAGGCGAGGAGGACGCCGACCTGATCAACGCCGGCAAGCAGACGATCACGGCGCTGCCGACGACGAGCTACTTCTCCTCGTCCGATTCTTTCGGGATGATCCGCGGCGGGCACATCAACCTGTCGATCCTCGGCGCCATGCAGGTGGCCGGGAACGGCGACCTCGCCAACTGGATGATCCCCGGCAAGATGGTGAAGGGCATGGGCGGCGCCATGGACCTCGTGGCCGGCGTCAAGCGCGTCGTCGTCGTCATGGAGCACGTGGCGAAGAACAAGGACGGCACCGAGAGCCCCAAGCTGCTCAAGGAATGCGACCTGCCGCTCACCGGCACGCACGTGGTCGACCTCGTCATCACCGATCTCGGCGTGTTCACGATCGACAAGCACGGCGACGGCGGGATGCGGCTGATCGAGCTCGCGGACGGCGTCACCGAGGACGAGATCCGCGGCAAGACCGAGGCGGCGTACACGGTGGCGCTCGCCTGAGGTTCTACGACGTGGCTCGGCCGCCCCGCCGGGCGCCGAGCCACGTCGCCGTGCCGACCGCGAGGCCGACCGCGGCGATCAGGAGCGTCGAGGCGGCGTTGATCTCCGGGTTCACCCCGAGGCGGACCTGGCTGTAGAGCCGCATCGGCAGGGTGGTCGCGCCCGGCCCGGAGACGAAGCTCGCGACCACGAGGTCGTCGAGCGACAGGGTGAAGGCCAGCAGGAACCCGGCGGTGATGCCGGGGGCCAGGAGCGGCAGCGTCACCGTGGCGAAGACCCGGAACGGCCCGGCCCCGAGGTCGGCCGCGGCCTCCTCCAGGT
>NZ_VRUX01000577.1:0-2623 GCF_008039885.1 Methylobacterium sp. WL103 | reverse complement strand
GGCGAGGCCCGCGCCGCCATAGCCTCCGGCGGCGCCGTAGCCTCCGCCGCCGCCGTAGCCGAGACCGCTCGAGACGCCGACGCTGCCGCCGGTTTCCGCCGCGACCACGCCCTGCAGCACAAGCGCCAGCTCCTTCGCTGACCGGTTCTGGATTCGATAGACGAAGAGCTGGCGCTCGCGCTCGGCCGCGAGGCCTTCGAGCTGCTCAAGCCAGACCCGGGCGCGGTCGAGATAGGTGGCGCGGGAGCTCACCACGAGCACCGCGTTGAGCGGTTCGTTGGGAATGAAGCGGATGACGTCGCCGGTGCCGGCCGCCTCGCCGCCGAAGATCTGGGTGAGGTCGCGGGCGAGCGAGCCCGGATTGGAGGAGCGCACCGGCAGCATCGCCGTGGACATGCCGCGCATCCAGTCGACGTCGAACACGGCGATGGTCTGGCGCAGGGCCTGGATCTGCCCGCTCTCGCCCGACAGGATCAGCAGGTTGCGGGCCCGGTCCACGCGCAGCACCACGTCGCGCGGCGCGACGGAAGCCAGGATCGCCTGCATCTCGGCCGCCGCGATCCAGCGCATCGGCACGATCACCGCGCCGGATTCCGCGCCGACCCCCTGGACCGCCTGGACCGCGCCGGGCCTCTTGCCGCCCGGGACGATCTGCGCGGTGCGGCCGCGCCGCCTCAGGGCGAGCCCGCGGCTCGACAGCGCCGTCTCGAACATCGAGAGCAGCGTGTCGCGGGTGACCTGGCCGCCGGTCTGAAGGGTGATGGTGCCGACGGCGCGCTCGTCGAGGGTGTAGCCCCACCCGAACGTGTCGGCGAGCACCGCCTTGGCGGCGACCGGCAGCGGCACCTCGACGAGGTTGAGGCTGACCATGCCGCCGAGCTGCGGCTCCTGCCGCGAGGCTTCGCCGCCGGTGAAGCGATCGTCGCCACGCCGGATCAGGGCATGGGAAGGGCTCGGGGCATGGGACGGGTTCGAACCGGGCCGGAACCCGAGTTCCGGTTCGGCCGCCCGGGCGGGGGGCGCTGCGGACCAGCTGACCAGGCCGGCGAGCGCGACGTTGATGATCCGTCGCCGCTTCATGCCCGTGTCGATCCCCCCCACCCGCCGGTTCGGGTCGAGGGCGACGCTAGGACTTTATGGTTAACAGCGTCTTGCCATAGGTTAAGGAAATTCCTCGCCCGGGAACCGGTTGTATTCCTGCCGGCCGTGTTCCCGCGAGAAAGCAACCATCAGTTGCTTGCGACGTCGGTCCCGTCGCCCGTGCCGCCGGTCTTGCCGTCGCTGCCGAGCGAGTAGACCTCGTAGGGTCCGCCGCCGACCGCGGGATTACGGTAAAGATACGGGCGGCCCCACGGATCGTTGAGGCCGCGCGCGTCGCGCACGTAGGGGCCGCGCCAGCTCGGGCCCGTCGGCTGCACCAGCGCCTGCAGGCCCTGCTGCGCGGTCGGATAGGTGCCGAGATCGAGATAGTAGAGTTCCACCGCCTGGGCGATGTTCTTGACCTGGATGCGCGCCGTCTCGCCCTTGGCACGGCCGAGATAGCCCAGCACCTGCGGCGTCACCATGGTCGCGATCATGCCGATGATCGCCAGGACGACGAGCAGCTCGACCAGCGAGAAGCCCGCCTGGCCTGCGTCGGCCTCGCCCCGGGGATCGATGGTGTCGGTGGTCATCGTCGCGTCCTGTTCGTGGTGGTTGGGAATTAAGATGCACCGCCTTTCTGAAGGAACCGCCTCACGCGGGGTGGACGAGCCGTCCGAGCGGCGTGACAGGAACGGATTCTTTGATGTTTGTTAGCGGATTCCTGCCAAGCCTGGGGCACCACTCGGGCGCGGCAGGGCGCGCCGCCAGGAACACGCATGATCCCGACCGGCGGACCCACGCGCCCTCCTAGGACCCTGTCGTCGGGCGCCGTCGTCGCCGGAGCGCTTGCGGTGGCCGGCTGCCTCGTCTGGGCCCTGCCGGCCTGCGCGGCGGAGCCGATCACCCTGCCGATGCCGGCGCCGCTGCCGCCGATCCGCATCCTGACGCTGCTGGTCGGCCTGCACCTCATCGGGCTCTGCCTCGGCCTCGGCGGGGCGACCATGCTCGATTTCTGGATTCTGCGCTGGATGCGCTGGGGCGGGCTGCCGGCCGAGATCGCCCGCACCTTCCTGTTCGTGAGCAAGGTGGTGTCGGTCGGCATCGGCCTGCTCTGGGTGTCGGGTCTCGGCTTCCTCGCGCTGTACTGGTTCGAATCGCCCGAGAAGCTCGCCAACCCCAAGCTGGTCGCCAAGGTGAGCGTGGTGGTGGTGCTGACCGTCAACGGCCTCCTGATCCATGCCCTGGTGCTGCCGGGCGTGCTGCGCGACGTCAGCCGGCCGATGTTCGAGAGCGTCTCGCGCCTGCGCACGGGGGTGTTCCTGATCTCCGGCGCCATCTCGGGCGTGTCCTGGTACGCCGCCTTCGCGATGGGCCTGATGCGCGAGCTGAACGGCCGCGTCGGCTACGGGCCGCTGCTCGGTCTGTGGTTCGTCGCCGTCGTGGCGGGGGTGATCTGCGCCTACGTCTACTGGATGCACCTGCGCGAGCGCAGCGCCGGCCTCGCCGCGGTGCGGGTGGGGCTGTCGCGCCTGCCCCGCAT
>NZ_VRUX01000576.1:0-2625 GCF_008039885.1 Methylobacterium sp. WL103 | reverse complement strand
GCCTTCGAGGCCGCCGGGCGCGAGGGCGGCCGGGATGCCGGCGGGGGCGGTGAAGCTCTGCGCGTAGGCGGTGGTGGAGAGGGCGAGTCCGAGGGCGGTGCCGAGGATCAGGCGTGCGGTCATGGGAGGCGTCCGAGGTTCGAGTCCGGTCGGCCGCCCGCGGCGACCGATCTTATCGATCCTAGATTTTCACCAGAGCTGCCTTTGGAAAGGGCTGCGAATGCTGAAGTTTTAGCCGGATTTTTCGCGAATATCGCGGTCGGGCGACTCGCGGTGGGTCAGCGGCAACGAAGATAGCCGAAAAATCCGTTCCGGATCAGAGTCTTAACCGATGATGCAGTGCCGCATGCCCGCAGATTCGGCACTTGGCACGCCTCTTTCCCAAAGCGTGCGGTTCGGCACCCGACGCGCGGAATTCTACCCTCGGGCGATCGTCGCCACGATCTGTCCGTGCGGCTCGTCGGTGGGCAGGAACACCGTGTTGGCGTTCTCCAGGCCGAACGGCGCGAGGTTGATCGGGATGTAATGCTTGTTCGGCATCGCGAAGCCGATCTCGGCGATCTCCGGGATCGCGGCCAAAGCCGCCTCGCCCATCCGGTACATGCTGTCCTGCACGCCGAGGCTGTAGGTGGTGCCGAACACCGCGAGCAGCCGGGCGAGGATCTCGGCGTTGGCGGTGGCGTAGTCGGCCGGCGCCCGCGTCCAGGTCCAGGTCGCGTCCATGGCGGTGGCGGCGATGCGGTCGGCGGTGTCGGGCAGGGTGCGGTAGCCGTCGTCGACGAAGTCGGACCAGCCCGATTGCGTGGTCTTCATGAAGGTGAAGTCGCGCAGGCCCGATTGCAGCACGCGCGTCCCCCGGCTCGCGACCAGCCGGACGAAGCCGGTGCCGTTGCCGTCGAGGGTGAAGGTGTGGCCGTGCGGCTCGGGCCCGATGGCGTGCCGGAGCCAGCGCGTCTCCTGCCCCTCGATCGTGACCTCCTCGACCTGCGGGTAGGTCTCGAGGAACACGGCGGCGACGGCCTCGACGAAGCCCTCCTTGTCGAGGGAGAGGTTCTTGGCCGCGGTGACGTTGACGATGTTCTTGACGCTGTCCGTGGCGACGCAGGCGCGGTTGTCGCCCGCCGTCCAGGCGGCGTCGAAGGCGCCCTTCATCAGCACGGTGAGGGTGAGCTCGCGCGGGGTGTGGTGGTCGCCCGCGCGGGTCAACCGCATGACCCGGACGCGGCCCTTGCCGTAGGTCGAAGCGGTGAGCGGCATGGTGGTCTCCGGTTCGGGTCTGGACGCGTCAGTGCTCGGCGGCGGCGGCCTGGCGCAGGGCGGCGTCGCGGGCGTCGGCCGGGCTGCCGAGCCCGTTGAAGAACAGGTTCAGCGCCACCGCGGCGATCGCGCAGAGCAGGATGCCGGATTCGAGCAGCGGGTGCAGCGCGTGCGGCATCTGCTTGAAGAAGTTCGGCGCCACCAGGGGGATCATCCCGAAGCCGACCGAGACGGCGACGATGAACAGGTTGTTGCGGTTCCGCGCGAAGTCGACCGCGCCGAGGATGCGCGCGCCGGTGGCGCCGACCATGCCGAACATCACGAGGCCGGCGCCGCCGAGCACGCATTGCGGCACGGCCTCGACCAGGGCCGCGAGCTTCGGGATCAACCCGAGCCCGAGCATGATGACGCCGCCGACGACCGCGAGGTAGCGGGTGCGCACGCCGGTGACGCCGACGAGGCCGATGTTCTGCGAGAACGACGTGTAGGGGAAGGTGTTGAACACGCCGCCGATCATCGTGCCGAGCCCGTCGCCGCGCAGGCCCTTGGTCAGGCGCGCCTCGTCGACCGGGTCGGCGCAGATCTCGGCGAGCGCCAGGAACATGCCGGTCGACTCGATCATCACCACGACCATGACGATGCACAACGTCACCACCGAGACCGGATCGAAGGTCGGCCACCCGAAGGCGAAGGGCCGCACCACGTCGAACCAGCCGGCGGTCGCCACGTGCGAGAGGTCGACCAGCCCGAAGGCGCCCGCCACCAGCGTGCCGACGACGATGCCGACCAGCACCGACGCGGAGGCGACGAAGCCGGTGCCGTAGCGGGTGATCGCCAGGATCACGCACAGCACGAAGGCGCTGATGCCGAGGAAGACCGGCGCGCCGTAGTTCGGGTTGCCGACGCCGCCCGCCGCCCAGTTCACGCCCACCCGCATCAGCGAGATGCCGATGACGAGGATGATCGTGCCGGTGACCACCGGCGGGAACAGCGGCAGCAGCCGCCCCACGAGCGGCGCCGCCAGGAACGCGAACAGCCCGGCGGCGATCACCGCGCCGTAGATGCCGGTGAGCCCGATCTCGGGGCTCGCGCCCATGGCGATCATCGGCGTCACGGCGGCGAAGGTGACGCCCATCATCACCGGCATGCGGATGCCGACACCGGGCAGGCCCCAGCTCTGCACCAGCGTGGCGAGGCCGCCCGCGAACAGGTCGGCGCTCACCAGCATCGCCACCTGCTCCGGCGCCAGCTTCAGGGCGCGCCCGACGATCAACGGCACGGCGACGGCGCCGGCATACATCACCAGCACGTGCTGGAGGCCCAGCAGCGCGAGCGCCAGGGCGCCGACCCGGGCGACCGGCGCAACGG
>NZ_VRUX01000575.1:0-2638 GCF_008039885.1 Methylobacterium sp. WL103 | reverse complement strand
CCCGGCGCCCTCGCGCAAGGCGCACCGGCGCCGGCCGCAGGTGCGCCCTCCGGCAGCCTGACCTACGGCATCTCGATGTCGGACCTGCCGCTCACCACCGGCCAGCCGGACAAGGGCGCGGGCGGCTACCAATTCACCGGGCTGACCCTCTACGATCCGCTGATCGCCTGGGAGCTCGACGTCTCGGACCGTCCGGGCAAGATGGTGCCCGGCCTCGCGACCGCATGGGAGAGCGACCCGGCCGACCGCAAGAACTGGACGTTCCGCCTGCGCGACGGGGTCAAGTTCCACGACGGCTCGGCCTTCGACGCCGACGCGGTGATCTGGAACTTCGACAAGGTGCTCAACAAGGAGGCGCCGCATTTCGACCAGCGCCAGGCCGCCCAGGTGCGCCCGCGCCTGCCCGGCGTCGCGTCCTACAAGAAGCTCGACGCGATGACCGTGCAGGTCACCACCAAGACGGCCGACAGCCTGTTCCCGTACCAGATGCTGTGGTTCCTGATCTCGTCGCCGGCGCAGTTCGAGGCGGTCGGGCGCGACTGGTCGAAATTCGCGTTCCAGCCCTCCGGCACCGGCCCCTACAAGATCGGCGTGCTGCAGCCCCGCGTCCGCCTCGAACTGGTGGCGAACGAGGCCTACTGGAACCCCAAGCGTGCGCCGAAGCTCGCCAAGCTGACGCTGGCCTGCGTGCCGGAAGACCTCGCCCGGGTGAACGCTCTGCTCTCGGGCAACGTGGACCTGATCGAGCTGCCGGCGCCCGATGCCGTGCCGCGCCTCAAGGCCGCCGGCATGCGGATCGTCGGCAACGACACGCCGCACGTGTGGAACTACCACCTGTCGATGGTCGAGGGCTCGCCCTGGCGCGACATCCGCCTGCGCAAGGCCGCCAACCTCGCCGTCGACCGCGACGGCGTGGTCCAGCTGATGGGCGGCCTCGCCGCCCCGGCCGTCGGGCAGGTCCAGGCGTCGAGCCCGTGGTTCGGCAAGCCGACCTTCCAGATCAAGACCGACGTCGCGGCGGCCAAGAAGCTCGTCGAGGAGGCCGGCTTCTCGGTGAAGAACCCGGTGAAGGCGACGATCCTGATTCCCACCGGCGGCACCGGGCAGATGCTGTCCCTGCCGATCAACGAGTTCATCCAGCAGAGCTGGGCCGAGATCGGCATCCAGGTGGAGTTCAAGACCGTCGAGCTGGAGGTCGCCTACACCGGCTGGCGCCAGGGCGCGGCCGACCCGAGCCAGAAGGGCATCTCGGCCGGAAACATCGCCTACGTCACCTCCGACCCGTTCTACGCGATCCTGCGCTTCTACGATTCGCGCCAGGTCGCGCCGAACGGGGTGAACTGGAGCCACTGGAAGAACGCCGAGGTCGACGCCCTCTGCGACAACGTCAAGGCCAGCCTCGACCCGGTCGAGCAGGACAAGCTCCTGGCCCGCATCCACGAGATCGTGGTCGACGAGGCGGTGCAGGTCTGGGTCGTGCACGACACCAACCCGCACGCGCTCTCGAAGAAGGTGAAGGGCTACACCCAGGCCCAGCACTGGTTCCAGGACCTGACGACGCTGGCGTGAGCGGACGGCGCGGGTCTCCCCTCTCCCTGCACGCGGGGAGAGGCCCGGCTGCACCTCGTCGTGCAGCCGGGTAGCGAAGGCGAAGCCGCAGCGGCGGTGAGGGGGAGCGGCCGGAAAAGTCTCGCCCGTTCGCGCCCTTTTGCCTTCGGCTGCCGCCTCGTGTTGCCGACGACGGGGTCGGCAATGCCCTTTCCCCGCGTGCGGAGAGAGGGGATGCGCGGCTTTCTCTGCCGAGGTTCAATGCGAGGCCCGGCATATCCCAGGATATGCGTCGATCGACGACCGCGCGATGCGAATGCCGCTGGCCCGCCTCCACCCCCTCAAAGCCGCTCGGCCTCCGCCGCCTCCCCCGCCAGCCGCACCAGCACCTGCCGCAGCCAGCGGTGGGCCGGGTCGTCGTCGTAGGAGGCGTGCCAGAGCATCGAGACGGCGACCTCTTCGAGCGGCACCGGCGCCGGGCTCACCGTCAGGCCGAGGGCGTCGGCGAAGTAGGTCGCGAGGCGCGCGTGCATCGTCGTGATCACCGGTGCGGCGCGCACCAGGAACGGCACCACCAGGAAGCGCGGCGTCGTGAGCGCCAGGGTGCGCGCCCGGCCGATCTTGGCCAGCGCGTCGTCGACGACCCCGTGGGCGGTCTCGCGCAGGCTGGTGAGGATGTGCGGGAAGCGCAGGTAGTCGTCGAGCGAGATCGGCGGTACGAGCCCGACCTGGCCGGCGTCGAACAGGCAGACGTAGGTGTCGCGGTAGAGCAGCCGCTGCTTGTGATGGGTCTGGCCCTCGAACCCGAAGCCGATGGCGAGGTCGACCCGGTCCGCGTCGAGCTCCTCCAGGATGTGCGTGCGATCGACCGAGCGCAGCAGCAGGCGGATGCCCGGCGCCTCCGCGCGCAGGTAACCGAGCAGCCGCGGCCCGAGCAGCACCTCGGTGCTGTCCGGCAGGCTCACGGTGAAGGTCCGCTCGGTCGTCGCCGGGTCGAACGCCGCCTCGCGGCGCACGATCGCCTGGATCTGTCGCAGGGCCGCGGCTGCTCGGTTACCTGCGCGCGGGGTCGGGCGCATCCCGTCGGGGG
>NZ_VRUX01000574.1:0-2646 GCF_008039885.1 Methylobacterium sp. WL103 | reverse complement strand
GGGGATGCGGGCGACGACGCCCTTGCGGAACTCTTGCGGGCGCTGCTTCCACGGCACGATCCCGTCGGGCGTGCCGGCGTAGAGCCCGACGGGGTGACGATCGAGGCGGTCGAGTGCCTCTCCGTCTGCAAGCGGCCCTGCACCGTCGCGGTGGCGGCGGAGGATCGCTGGACCTACGTCTACGGCGACCTCGACCCCGCGGCGTCGGCACGCATCATCCTCGACGGCGTCGGGCTCTACGCCGGCACGCCCGACGGGATCGTGCCGTGGAAGCAGCGCCCGCAAGAGTTCCGCAAGGGCGTCGTCGCCCGCATCCCCCCGTTTCCGCCGCGCGCGGCCTGAGCCATCGGCGAGATCCCCATGACCATCGTTGCGAAGATCCCCTGCACCATCGTCACCGGCTTCCTCGGTGCCGGAAAGACGACGCTGGTGCGCCACGTGGTCGAGAACGCCGGCGGGCGCCGGCTCGCGATCCTGGTCAACGAGTTCGGCGACGTCGGCTTCGACAAGTCGTTCCTGGCCGCCTGCGGCATCGAGGGCTGCACCGAGGATTCGATCGTCGAGCTGCCCAACGGCTGCATCTGCTGCACCGTCGCGGACGACTTCGTGCCGGCGATGACGGCGCTCCTCGACCGCCCGAACCCGCCCGAGCACATCCTGATCGAGACCTCCGGCCTCGCCCTGCCGAAGCCCCTGGTCCAGGCCTTCCAGTGGCCGGCGATCCGCTCGCGGGTGACCGTGGACGGCGTCGTCGCGGTGGTGGACGGGCCGGCGGTGGCGTCCGGCGCCTTCGCCGAGGACCCCGAGGCGCTGGCGAACCAGCGCGCCGCCGACACGGCCGTGGACCACGACAACCCGCTGGAAGAGGTGTTCGAGGACCAGCTCCTTTGCGCCGACCTCGTCGTGCTCAACAAGGCCGACATGATGGACGCCGCCGGCCTCGCCGCAGTCCGGGTCGAGGTGGAGCGCCAGCTTCCCCGCGCGGTGAAGGTGGTCGAGACCGCCCACGGGCGGATCGACCCGCGCGTGCTGCTCGGCCTCCAGGCCGCCGCCGAGGACGACCTCGACGCGCGCCCGTCGCATCACGGCGAGGGCGAGGACCACGACCACGACGACTTCGAGACCGTGGCGCTCCCGGTCCGCACCGCGATCACCGCCGCCGACCTCGCCGCCCGCGTCGAGAAGGCGGCGGAGACCAAGGGCGTCCTGCGGATCAAGGGCTTCTGCGCCGTCGAGGGCAAGCCGATGCGCCTCGTGGTGCAGGGCGTCGGCCGCCGCATCACCCATCATTTCGACCGGCCCTGGACCGCGAGCGAGCCGCGCGACGGCACCCTGGTGGTGATCGGCCTCAAGGGTTTCGACCAGGGTGCGGTCGCGGAAGCGCTGGCCGGCTAGGGCTTGTCCGCCGCCCGCGCTACACTGCCCGTTTTCACGACCACCGCAGATCCCGGGATGCTGGACCGCCGCGAGAGCCCGATGAGCCTGGATGCGTTCTTCGCCTGGCAGGAAGCCCAGGCGGAGCGCTACGAGCTCGTCGGCGGAGTGCCGGTACGGATGATGGCGGGTGCTCGCAACGTCCACGACGACATCGTCGTGAACGTCCTTGCTTGGCTGCGCACGGCCTTGCGCGGCAGCGGATGCCGCCCGTTCACCGGTGACGGCAGCGTCGAGACGCTGCCCGGCCAGATCCGCCGCGCCGACATCGGCGTCGATTGTGGGCCGCGCGATCCGAACGCTCTCAAGGCGGCGCAGCCGCGGGTCGTCGTCGAAGTGCTGTCGCCGAGCGCGCGGGACTTCGACGCGTTCGAAAAGCTCGCCGAGTACCGCACGATGGCCGACCTCGAGCACATCGTGCTGGTCGAGCCCAACGCGGCGGAAGTTCGCCTGTGGACGCGCGAGCCCGACCGGACTTGGGCCGAGACACGGCTGCTCGGCCTCGCCGCGACGGTCTCTATCTCAGCGCTCGGGATCGTCCTGCCGGCCTCGGAAATCTACGACGGCGTGACCTTCCCGAACCGGCCTCGCCTCGTCGCCGACGAGCCCGACGAATCGGCAGGCTGACTCAGCGCATGCACCTGATCCGCATCGATACGGTGAGCCTCGACGACGGCGAGGCGGCGGTCGACCTCGGGCAGCAGCCCGGCGACGTCGTCTTCCTGTCGTTCACCGATTCCGACCTGCTCGGCATGGCAAACGCCCACGCCGCCTGCGGGCCGGACTTCCCGTCTCTGCGGCTGGCCAAGCTGTCGCGGCTGCGCCACCCGATGTCGGTCGACCTCTACGTCGAAACGGTGGTGGCGAAGGCGAAGGTCGTCGTCATCCGCTGCCTCGGCGGGCTCGACTACTGGCGCTACGGCGTCGAACGCTGCGCCGCCGCGGCCCGGGCCGCCGGCATCCCGCTCGCGATCCTTCCCGGCTGCGACCGGCCGGACCCGCGCCTCGTCGAGCTCTCGACCGCGCCCGACCTCGCCCCGATCCTCGACGCCTATTTCCGCGCGGGCGGCCCCGAGAACCTGCGCCGGATGCTCGGGCGGATCGCGGCCGAGATCGGTTTCGCGACACCCGTCGAGCCGCCCGAGACCCTGCCGCGCGGGTTCGCCTGGTGCCCGGGCTGCGGGCCGCTGCCACTGGAGACCGCCCTGTCGG
>NZ_VRUX01000573.1:0-2656 GCF_008039885.1 Methylobacterium sp. WL103 | reverse complement strand
CCATCGCCTCGGCCCAGACCGCGAGCCGCGTCGCGAGGCTCGCATGCGGACGCGACAGCCGTCCGAGAGCGTCGGCGCCCGCGGTGCCGACGAACCGGTCGAGGGTGCGGATCCAGCCATCCCCCGGCACGTCGCCGGCCTCGAGGCACAAGACCCAGTCGCGGCGCGCCAAAGCCGCCCCCGCGACCCAGGGGTTCGCTCCGGGCGGCATCACCACGAGGCTGGCACCTGTGGCGTCGGCGATGGTGTCGACGCCGGGGTCCATCGCCGCCGCCACGATCACCGCATCGCCCACGAGACCGGCGGCGACGCCCGCCACGAGCGCCCCCAGGGAGTCGGCCAGACGGTCGAGCGCGTCGGCGTCGCCGGGGTCGGCGACGAGAACCAGGGCGGAGATCATGGTCGCGCATAACGTATTTTCGGCCAGCGAGGACGCTCAGCCGTGACGCGACGCGCTTGCGTTGCGCGGTTGCCACAAACTCCGAGAACTTGCCTAAAATCGAGGCGTATCCCGTCGATTTCGTTCCTGCTATGTTCCATTGTAGACAGCTTCCGCGCCGGGGTGCACCCATCACGATGTCCGCATCCCGCCATGTGTCCGAACTCGAATCGAGCCCACGCCGGCTCGCCGCAACGACGCCGGCGCGGGACTCAGTGCGCGGACGGGGCGCCACCGCCAACCCGGACGGCCGGTTCGAGGCGATCCGGCGCGAAAGCCTCGACGACGGCTGGCCTTCCCAAGAGCCCGGGCCGGTGCGACGGACCGAGGTGACGTTGGAGCGGGCGCGCGGGATCATCACGCGCAACACCTCGCCCGACATCCCGTTCGATCGCTCGATCAACCCCTATCGCGGCTGCGAGCACGGCTGCGTGTACTGCTTCGCGCGGCCGAACCACGCCTATGCCGGCCTGTCGCCCGGGCTCGACTTCGAGACAAAGCTCTTCGCCAAGCCGGACGCGGCGCGCCTGCTGGAGCGCGAGCTGTCGGCGCCGGGCTACGAGGCGCAGACCATCGCGCTCGGCACGGCGACCGACCCGTACCAGCCGATCGAGCGCGAGCACCGCATCACAAGGGCCGTGCTGGAGGTGCTGGCACGCCTGCGCCATCCCGTCGGGATCGTGACGAAATCCAACCTCGTCACCCGCGACATCGACATCCTCGCCGGGATGGCCGAGCGGAACCTCGTGAAGGTCGCGGTCTCGGTGACGACCCTCGATCCGGTGCTGTCCCGGAAGATGGAGCCGCGCGCGCCGCATCCACGCAAGCGCCTCGAGGCGATCCGTGCGCTCAGCCAAGCCGGCATCCCGGTGATGGTGATCGTCGCGCCGATCATCCCCTCGCTCAACGACCACGAGATCGAGGCGATCCTGACCGAGGCGCGCGCCTGCGGGGCGCGGGAGGCCAACCACGTGCTGCTGCGCCTGCCGCACGACCTGAAGGACCTCGTCGCCGACTGGTTCGCCGAGCACTATCCCGGGCGACAACGTCACGTCTTCTCCCTGATCGCACAGGCCCGCGGCGGCCGCGAATACGACGCCTCCTTCGGCAAGCGCATGACCGGGGAGGGCGCCTACGCCGACCTGATCGCGACGCGGATGCGCCTGGCGAAAACGCGGCTCGGCTACGCGAAGGCGCGCATCACCCTCGACGCCTCGGCCTTTACCAAGCCGGGCGAGCAGTTTTCGCTGTTGTGACGGGAGGCGAAGGGGGCCGCGTTTTCCCCATTCGGGCACAGGATTCGCACGCCCCCGCTTCTGGCGCTCGCCTTGTGCGCATCCCCTCTCCCCGCGCGCGGGGAGAGGGCTTTGCCGACCTCGTCGTCGGCAAAGCGAGGCGGCAGCCGACGGTGAGGGGGCTGCAACGGAGGAACCACATCCGTCGCCCCCCCCATCACCGCCGCTTCGGCTTCGCCTGCGCTATCCGGCTGCGCGACAAGGTGCAGCCGGGCCTCTCCCCGCACGCGGGGAGAGGGGAACCCGTGCCAGGTTCGGCATCGCCGAAGTCTCACGGAGAGGGGACGGGCACCGCTGCGACATCCTCCGCAAGCCCCGTCCCACTGCCGCCCTCGCCGTACGCCCGCGTAAAACTGAGCCGGTGGTGCGGGCTGCGGCCGTGAGCTTTCAGGCCGGCGAGGTGCACGGGGGCGCCGTAGCCGACGTTGCGCTCCCAGCCGTAATGCCGATGGCGCCGGGCGAGCACCCGCATCAGCCCATCGCGGAACGTCTTGGCGACGATCGAGGCGGCGGCGATCTGCGGCACCGCGCCGTCGCCCCCGACGATGGCGCGGCAGGGCTGCGACAGGCCCGGGACGGCGTCCCGCCCGTCGACCAGCACCGGCGCGTCGAGGGACAGCTTCAGCACCGCCCGGCGCATGGCGTCGAGGGTCGCGACGCGAACGTTGACGCGGTCGATCAGCGCCCGCGAGCCGGCCGCCACCGCGACGCGCGCATGCGCTCGGATCAGCGGCGTCAGCGCCTCGCGCAAAGGCTCCTTGAGGCGCTTGCTGTCGTCGAGGCGGGCGAGCAGGTCCGGTGGGATCGTGACGGGGTCGAACCAGACCGCTGCGACCACCACCGGGCCGCACAGGGCCCCGCGCCCGACCTCGTCGCAGCCGATGACGGCGGGATATTCGGCGGCGCGGGCGGGATCGAAGGG
>NZ_VRUX01000572.1:0-2659 GCF_008039885.1 Methylobacterium sp. WL103 | reverse complement strand
GCGATGCCCCGCCCCGCCGCGCCGATCAAGGCGGCGAGCCCCGGCGCGTCGGCGGCGTTGGCTGCCCGGATCTCCAGCCCGTACCGTCCGCTCAAGCCCCGTCCCCATCCACGTCGTTCATCGTCATCCCACCGCCGATCGATGCGCAGCCTGCATCGATCCATTCAGCCTTTGAGTTGGACGCCGCGCCGAGCACGCCCTTAACCTGAGGTCGCAAGCGGTCGCCGGGACCCCGTCGAGGGGTCGTCAGAGAACGACCGCTGTCCGCACCGGCAACGGCCGGGCGGTCCGCCTTCAGGGAGAAGGTCGCCATGGGCGCGGGTCTCGCCATGACCGCGGTGAAGCGCAGCCGCGTGCGGCTCCTCATCGTGACGATGCTCTTCATCGCCACCACCATCAACTACGCCGACCGCGCCACGCTCTCCATCGCCGGGCCGTCGCTGGCCAAGGACCTCGGCCTCGACGCGGTGGCGATGGGCTACGTCTTCTCCGCCTTCGCCTGGTCCTACGTGCTGGCGCAGCTGCCCGGCGGCTGGCTGCTCGACCGCTACGGCGCGAAGTGGGTCTACGCCGGCGCGATCTTCCTGTGGTCGGCCTTCACGCTGATGCAGGGCGCCGTCGGCTTCTTCACCGGCTTCACCGCGGTGGCGGTGCTGTTCGGCCTGCGGCTCCTCGTAGGCCTCGCCGAGGCGCCGGTGTTTCCCGCCAACGCCCGGATCACAGCGGCGTGGTTCCCCACCGCCGAGCGCGGCACCGCCTCGGCCTTCTTCAACTCCTCGCAGTACTTCGCCACCGTGCTGTTCACGCCGCTGATGGGCTTCGTCGTCCACCATTACGGCTGGCACCACGTCTTCACCCTGATGGGCGCGCTCGGCATCGCCTTCGCCCTGCTGTGGACCCAGGTGATCCACGGCCCGAAGGAGCACCCCGCGATCAACCAGGGGGAGCGCGACTACATCGAGGCCGGCGGCGCCCTCCTCGACATGGACGGGCGCGACGCGGGCGTGGCCCAGGTCGACGCCGGCCGCACCATCCGGCAGCTGCTCGCCAACCGCATGCTGCTCGGGATCTATGTCGGGCAGTACTGCATCACCACGCTGACGTACTTCTTCCTGACGTGGTTCCCCGTCTACCTCGTGAAGGAGCGCGGCCTGTCGATCCTGCAGGCGGGGTTCGCCGCCGTGCTGCCGGCGCTCTGCGGCTTCGTCGGCGGCATCCTGGGCGGCTGGATCTCGGACCGGCTGCTCAAGCGCGGCTACTCGCTGACCGCCTCGCGAAAGATCCCGATCGTCGGCGGGATGCTGCTCTCGATGGTGATCGTCGGCTGCAACTACGTCGCCACCGACGCCCTCGTGGTCGGGCTGATGGCGCTCGCCTTCTTCGGCAAGGGCGTCGGGGCGCTCGGCTGGGCGGTGGTCTCCGACACCTCGCCGCGCCAGGGCGGCGGCCTCTCGGGCGGCCTGTTCAACACCTTCGGCAACACCGCCGGCATCACCACCCCGATCGCGATCGGCTACATCGTGCAGCAGACGGGGTCGTTCAACGGCGCGCTGGTGTTCGTCGGGCTGAACGCGCTCGTCGCCGTCTTCTGCTACCTCGTCGTCGTCGGCGAGATCCGGCGGGTGGAGCTGCGCTAGGGCCGGCTCGCGTCGGCAAGGCAACGCTTCAACGGCGACGTGTCTTCGGTCACGCGTCCCGATCGGTCGCAGGTTGCGCGGGACCGCACGGCACGCCTGCGCAACCTGCTCAAGCGGACCGCCGCCGCCACCCTTCGGGCGCGGGGTGGCGGGTATGCGCCTCGGCCAGAGCTTCGAGCCAGCGGGCGACATCGGGCGGGATCGCGGCATCCCCGGACGCCCAGCGGCGCACCAGGCGGTCATCGCAGGCCAGCGCCTGAGCAAAGCCCCGTTGCGACCAGCGCAGCCGGGCGAGCACGTCGCGGAGGCGGCTGGCGGTCACCCGCCCAGCACCTTGACGAAGGCGGCGTCCGCGCCGAACAGCGCAGCACCCGCGGCCATGCCGGACAGGGCGACCTGCCAGGGTGCCAAGGCACGCGCGCGCGCGAGCTTGTCCGCCTCGGCACGCAGCTTGGCCTGCTCCTCGATGAATTTTTGGGTCTCGGCGTTCGACCGGAGGACGCGGGCGACCTGCTCGGCGACGTTGAGGCTGTTCGGAGCGGACGTGCCGGCCATCGGAGTCATCCCGTGATGCGCCCGGGGAACCCCCGCGAACATGTCCGCAAAATGAGGGAGGCTCGGACGACCGTCAACGACGGCGACGACCGTCAAGCGCATCGCGGGGCAAGCCGACAGGACCGATCGGCGCCTTGCTGGCCTCGTCCGTCTGGCCGCGACCGTCAGCGCGATGCAAGGAAGTCCGGTACGCCCGAGAGCCGGTGGGTCCCGTCAGGAGCACGCATGTTCGACTTCAGCCAGCTCCGGTGCTTCGCGACCGTGGCCGAGGAGCTGCATTTCGGCCGGGCCGCCGCCCGGCTGAACATGACCCAGCCGCCGCTGTCGCGGCAGATCCAGGTGCTGGAGCGCGTCCTCGACGTGCAGCTCCTCGACCGCACCAGCCGCTCGGTGCGCCTCACCGCCGCCGGGCGCAGCTTCCTGCCCGAGGCGCAGCGCATCCTGCGGCTCGGGCAGGAAGCTGCGCC
>NZ_VRUX01000571.1:0-2661 GCF_008039885.1 Methylobacterium sp. WL103 | reverse complement strand
CCTCGCGGGCGCCGTCCGGCGCGCCGCGGTCGTCGCGCACCAGGATCTGGAGGTCGGGCTGCTGGTACTCCTCCATCGCCAGCTCGGCGGCGTTGCGCATCGCCGCACCGAGGTTGGCGCCCTGACCCGACAGCGGCACCACCAGGGCGACCTTGACCGACCCCTTGCCGATCCGGCCCGGAGCCGAGGCGGCGGCCGGCGTCAGCCCCGGGACGGCATCTGCGGGCGGAGCGAGATTCGGGGCGAGGTCCTGGGCAAGCTCGGCGCGCGGCGGCGGCGCGGCAGAGCGCACGGTGCGCGGCCCATCCGGCCCGCCGACGCACCCGGCGAGCGCGAAGGTCAGGGCGAGGGCGGCCCTTGTCCCGAAGGCGCGGGGCGAGAGATGTCGCGCCATCGCGAAACGTCCTTCACGCAAGATCCGGCACGAACACATCGTCGCACAGGCTTAGAGTGTGCGCCCGAAAAGTAAACGCGCCGGCCTCGCGGACGCGTGTCCGACACATCCGATGTCGAAACGGGCGCGGTTCAAATTCCGCTCGGGCCCGCGCCGTGGCAAGGTCGCCGCGATGACACAGAGAATCGAGCCCGCACGCCGCCCCGTCCGCAAGGACCCGCCGGGCGGTTCAACCGCCAAGCCCGCGACCTTCACCGCCTTCGGGCTCGCCACCGAGGCCGAGCCGCCGACGCCGGGCCTCCACGTGGTGGCGACGCCGATCGGCAACCTGCGCGACGTGACCATCCGGGCGCTCGCGACGCTCGCCGCCGCCGACGCGGTGCTGGCCGAGGACACCCGCGTCACCCGCACGCTGCTGATGCATTACGGCATCACCACCCCGCTGGTCGCCTACCACGAGCATTCGAACGCCGCCGTCCGCGAGCGGATGGTGCGGCGGATGCTGGACGGCGAGGCGCTGGCGCTGGTGTCGGACGCCGGCACGCCGCTGGTCTCCGACCCCGGGTTCAAGCTGGTCCAGGCGGCGATCGAGGCGGGGATCGCGATCACCCCGATCCCCGGCCCGTCGGCGGTGATGACGGCGATCGTCGCCGCCGGCCTGCCGACCGACCGGTTCTTCTTCGAGGGGTTCCTGCCGCAGAAGGCCGGCGCGCGCCGCAACCGGCTCTCCGCGCTCGCAGGCGTCCCCGGCACGCTGGTGCTGTTCGAGTCGCCCCACCGCCTGCCGGAGATGCTGGCCGACGCGGCCTCGGTCCTCGGCGGCACCCGCCCGGCCGCGGTGGCGCGCGAGCTGACCAAGATGTTCGAGACGATCCGCCGCGGCACGCTGGGCAGCCTCGCCGACACCTTCGCAGAGGAGGGCGCGCCCAAGGGCGAGGTGGTGGTGGTGATCGGCACCGCAGCCGACGAAGCGAGCCCGGAGGAGGCCGATGCCGGCCTCGACGCGGCCCTGCTCGCAGCGCTCGCGCGCCACTCGATCAAGGATGCCGCGAGCCTCGTCGCCGACGAGACCGGGCAGCCGCGCCGCGCGGTCTACAACCGGGCGCTGGTGCTGGCACGCAAGACCGATGCGGACGCCTGAGGCCACGCGCCGGCGGGCGGCGACGGAGCGGCGCGGGCGCCGGGCCGAATGGCTCGCGCTCGCCGCGTTGATGCTGAAGGGCTATCGGCCGCTGGCGATGCGCGTCGCCGCGGCCGGCGGCGAGATCGACCTGATCGTGCGGCGCGGCGACACCATCGCCTTCGTCGAGGTGAAGGCGCGGGCGACGCTCGTCGAGGCGCAGGGCGCGATCGGCCGGGTCAAGCGGCAGCGCTTCTCGCGCGCGGTGCGGGCCTGGGTCTCCCGCAACCCGTTCGCGGCAGCGCTGACGCTCAGGGCCGACGCGGTGTTCATCGGTGGCCGCGGCTGGCCGGTCCACCTCGTCGACGCGTTCCCGATCGAAGGCTTGTAGACGGAAGGCTCGTCAGAACGCCGGTCGCGTCAGCCGCGCGCGGCGCTGATCGCGCCGATGAGCGTGCGCTTGAGGTCGGCTTGGCTGAAGGGCTTCTGCACCACCGGCCGGTCGCGGAACGGCTCGCGGATGCCGGCGCCGCCGTAGCCGGTGGAGAAGATCAGCGGCAGGTCGCGCTTCGCGATCGCCTCGGCGACGGGGTAGATCGGCTCGCCCGCGACGTTGACGTCGAGGATCGCGACCTCGAAGGTCTCGCCCTCGGCCATCTCGAGGGCGGTCGAGAGACGCGCGGCGGGGCCGACCACGGTACAGCCGAAATCGAGCAGCATGTCTTCGAGCAGCATCGAGATCGCGGCTTCGTCTTCGACGACGAGCACGCGCTTACCCTGGAGAACGTCGTCGTTCGGTTCCGCGCTCACGCCGAGGTGTCTTCCTTAGTCGATCCGCCCCGCTTCAGCGGGACGTCGCCATGATGGCTGGTCGGATCCGATCGTCGCGCCAGAAGAACCAAGCGGGTACGCCGGGGGGCTGAGGGGTCGCCCGGAACGCGTTTTGTGTCAAGCGTCCGGCGCGGGCCGTTCGCCGACCAATGTTACACGGCGATACATTTCGCGATAGGCTGTGGCCGGCGCGCGCCGAGGCAAACCCGCGACGGGCCGGATTTTTCGTAAAAAGGGGGCGGATCTATTCCTGCGATGGGTCGATGTGTCCCTGCCTGCGATCGCCGCGCGGTGCTGGCCGGCCTCGGCGCCTGCC
>NZ_VRUX01000570.1:0-2665 GCF_008039885.1 Methylobacterium sp. WL103 | reverse complement strand
CGCCATACCGGCCCGACGCCGGCCGGCGTCGGGCCGGTATGGCCGGCGAGCGACGCGGAGAGCCAGGCGGCGACGGCGCGGTCTACGTAGCCCGAGGGACGCTCGCCCCAGACCGCGAAATCGACGACCAGGGCGACCAGCGCGTCGGCGAAGGCCGTGTCAGCGTCGGGCACCGCCCGCTCCAGGGCGATCAGCATGTCGGCCTCGTCGCGATGGGCGATCCCGTCCGGCAGCACGTCGCGCAGCAGGGCCTTCACGTCGGCCGGTGTGATGCGGCCCTCGGCGACGGCATGGTTGCAGAAGTCTTGAAGAGAAACGTTGATCATGACCGAATTCTCCTGCGACCTTTGTTCGGTCGCCGCCTGTCCTCGTATGTATTGGACTGTACGAGGCAGATCGTCTTGAGAAGTTAACGGCCAAATCTGAACCGGCGTTCAGGTTAAAGCGTGCTCACGAATGAGCGTTTCGGGAATCTTGCTTTTTTCGGGCGGAATGTCGGCTTCGACCGAGACCGGACGACGGCTGCCCGCTCTCTATGAGCGTGGATGGAGCGCCATTCGCTGACCGCTCGCTCCGTCATTCCGGGGCGCCGCAGGCGAGCCCGGAATCCAGAACCGCCGACGGCGTCGGATCTGGCTGGCGTCAGCGGTTCTGAATTCCGCTCGCAGCTTCGCAGCCCGGGAATGATGCGAGGAGACTGCTCGAGGGTCACGCGTCAGCGCACGATCACCGTCGCACCCACCGGTACGCGGTTGAACAGGTCGACCACGTCGATGTTGCGCATGCGGATGCAGCCGGACGAGGCGGCCTGGCCGATCTTCTCCGGCTCGTTGGTGCCGTGAATGCGGTAGAGCGTGTCGCGCCCCTTGTCGGAGAGGTAGAGGGCGCGGGCGCCGAGGGGGTTGCCGGGGCCGCCCTGCATCGGGTGCACGTGCGGCCAGCGCTTGACCATCTCGGCCGGCGGGTTCCAGGCCGGCCACTCCGCCTTGCGGTCGACCGTGGCGGTGCCCTTCCAGCCGTAGGCTTCGTCGCCCACGGTGACGCCGTAGCGCATCGCCTTGCCGTCGGGCAGCACGAGGTAGAGCTGCCGCTCCATCGTCTCGATCACGATGGTGCCGGGCCGCTCCTTCGTCGGATCGGTCACTTGGTAGCGGGCGAAGTGCGGATCGAACTCGGCGTCCGGCACCAAAGCCATGAAGGCGGTGTCCCGCGCCGACAGGGTCGGATCGGGCACCGCCTTGAAGTTGCAACCCGAAAGCAGCACGGCACACGCGATGATCGGGGCGAAGCGCATGTCGGACGTCTCTCGAGCACGTCTCCGCCGTTCGAACCAGAGTTGACGGAAACTGATCGGAGCATAGGCGCAGGTGGCACTTCGGCGTAGCCTCCTGCGTTGCCCGCGGGCACAATGCCAAAGGCTGTTGCCCGGTTGCGACAGCTGCGTCCGCGGCGCGACGGCGTGCGCGAGCCGGAGGGATGATCGTGACGACCCTGTACGTGAGCCACCCGGCGGCCCTCGACCACGCCGTGCCCGAGGGACATCCCGAGCGGCCCGACCGCATCCGCGCGATCGAGCGCGTGCTGGAGAACGAGCGGTTCGCCGGCCTCGTGCGCACCATGGCGCCCCAGGCCGAGGCCTCGGTCGCAACGCTCGCCCACCCGGCCGAGTACGTCGAGGCCATCGTCGCCGCCGCCCCGAAGGAGGGGATGGTCGCGATCGATTCGGATACGCTGATGTCGCCGGGCAGCCTGGAGGCGACGCTGCGCGCCGTCGGCGGCGGCATCCTCGCGGTCGACGCGGTGATGGGGCGCGAGTGCAGCAACGCCTTCGTCGCCATGCGCCCGCCCGGCCACCACGCCGAGCGCACCCGCGCGATGGGCTTCTGCCTGTTCAACCACGCCGCCATCGCCGCGCGCCATGCGCGCGCCAAGGGTGCGAGCCGCGTCGCGCTGGTCGACTGGGACGTGCACCACGGCAACGGCTCGCAGGACATCTTCTGGGACGACGCCGACGTGATGTACGCCTCGACCCACCAGATGCCGCTGTTTCCCGGCACCGGCGCCGCCTCCGAGCGCGGCGCGAAGGATACCATCGTCAACGTGCCCCTGCGCCCGGGCGACGACGGGGCGATCTTCCGCGAGGCTTTCGAGGCCGGCATCCTCGCACGCGTCGAGGCTTTCGCCCCCGACGTGATCATCCTGTCGGCGGGCTTCGACGCCCACCACCTCGACCCGCTGGCCAACCTCCGCCTGACCGAAGCCGACTTCGGCTGGGCCACGCGCAAGCTGATGGAGGTCGCCGACCGCCATGCCGGCGGCCGCCTCGTCTCGATGCTGGAGGGCGGCTACAGCCTCGACGGCCTCGGCCGCTCGGTCTCCGCGCATGTCGACGCCCTGATGGGGCGTTGAGGGAGAGCGGCAGAAACATCGCGCGAAATTCGGGACAATTCGGCAATCGAAACCGGGATCGTGTGGTAATGCCATCCTCAAGGTGAGGCGGCAGGATAGCCGCGTGTTCGGGGGGATGGATCGGGTGCGGCAGCGGCGGACCTCCGGTTGGATCTGGGGTGGGGCGATCGGGCTGGCGGCCTTGGGCGTCGCGGCCCTCCTGGCCGGCGACGAGATCCGGCGGGCGGCCTCGCGGATCGTCGGCGTCGAGGCGCAG
>NZ_VRUX01000056.1:0-14509 GCF_008039885.1 Methylobacterium sp. WL103 | reverse complement strand
ACCGCTGCCGCCGCCTCGCCAAGGACTGGGAATGCCAAAGCCGAAAGGCCCTCGCTTTCCTCCACTGGGCCTCCGTCCGCCTCATGATCCGTAAGC
This sequence comes from Methylobacterium sp. WL103, assembly GCF_008039885.1. NCBI lineage: Bacteria > Pseudomonadati > Pseudomonadota > Alphaproteobacteria > Hyphomicrobiales > Methylobacteriaceae > Methylobacterium > Methylobacterium sp. WL103. The sequence continues at coordinate 14,413 of NZ_VRUX01000056.1, read as the reverse complement.
TCTGCCAAACCGCACAATGATCCCGGACAGACTCTTACGCCATACGAATTTATCTGCCAAACCTGGACGACAGAGCCCGAACGCTTCAAACTCGAACCGTCACACCATATGCCACGACTAAACATCTGAAGGGATTACGTGATATTAAATTTTTCAAGTAGCAGTAAAACTTGATCTTTTACCCTCCAAAACATAGACGACCACCTCCTCCTGCCGCAATTGTCATCTGACTGAAATCGCTTCAAAATCGCTCAGAAACGCTGATGATTGCATTTACAATTTTTGGCGCGCAAATTCCCATAGAATCATGAGTGACTTATGAACTTACCGAACAGTCATATTGAAAATGCCATCAATGAGATGTTAATAGTTATTCCTTCGATTAATGGGGGAAAATTACTTTTCAGAATGTTTAGCTCAATGCGTAATGTACTGCATCGGATAGTCGTCTTAGATCAAGGGAGTACGGACGATACCGATGTAGTTTGCAGTGAGTTTGGCGTGGAAATTATCCAACTAGGCACACCTCGAACTTACACGCAAGCTTGCAATATTGGAATGAGTCTCGCGAAGGAACGAGATTGCCGATATCTCGTTGCGGCAAATAACGACATTAGACTTATTACGGACGTCTGCCGCCAGCTTCTTCGAGAGATGCTGCGCGATGACAATCTCGCCATCGTCGCCCCGGCGCAGATGGTCGTGGATGAAGTTGCAGGCGAGCGAACGATGACCTACCGAGTTAAATGGAATCTCACTGATGTAAGCTTTTCTCATGACCATACGGCTCCTGACCGACGTATTAAACGGCTCGAAGCAGATTTTTGTGAGCTTACTTTCGCTCTTATTCGCATTAGAGCTGCAGATGAGGTAGGTTTTTTAGACGATGACTTCGGCTTTTACTACGAAGATGCAGACTTTTGTTTCCGACTGCGTGAGGCTGGTTACGCAAGCGCTTATATACCTGAAGCACAAATCGAGCACTTCACAAGCTCGACTTTCTCAGGTGATCTCGCCCCTCGGAGAAAGAAGTACCTCCACAATAATAAATTCTTGTTTGCGAAGAAACACCTCGGCTATGGAGTCAATCATGCAGATCACGGTACGACTGGTTCGACTTCCTGGGAGGTCATGAATCGTCATCTACACCATACATTGCGTTTGAACGGTCTTCTTGACTCGACTAAGCCAGAACTAATATTTGCTCATCCCGGTACAGAGCCTTTTAACTACCTCTATACTGCTTGGGAGACGACCCGACTCCCCCTTGGCTGGGCCGAAGCGGCGCGGCGCTACAAGAAGGTCATGACAGCGTCACGGTGGATAAAGGCGGTCTTTGAGGCTGAGGGCGTACCGGACGTGACGTGGGTGCCGCCCGGAGTTGAGACAGACGTTTTCACCCCTTGGGGTCTGCGCGACCGCCCGTTCAATGAAACGACATTCCTGTGGTTTGCCCGCAATCAGCACCGTAAGGGGCTCGACGTTATACGTGCGGCCTGGACCGCGCTGCGCATGCAACGCCCTAACGTGCAACTCATCATCATGGGACAAGACGTCCTTGACGTCTTCGGACTTCGCGCGGAAGCCACACAGGTGGGCAACCTTCGCATGGCGCGCATCACGGATGCCAACGTAAGCGTCTGGGAAATGGTGGACTCTCTTTCTGATGCAGAGATCGCCCAAATTTATCGTGGTGTTGACTACTACGTGTCGACTGCTCGATCGGAGGGATTTGGCTTCTCAACCGCGGAAGCAATGGCCTGCGGAACAATACCAATTTTTGGCCGCTATGGTGGCAGCACTGATTTGGCGTGCGAGGGTGCGCTCCTCTTTTCAGGACAACCTGTCCTAGCAGATTACAGGGACAAGGGCTTTGGAGATGTCGGCTATTGGTGGGAACCCGACGCGGCCGAGATCCTGGAACGACTTAACGAGGCTTGTGCGATGGATGCGGAATCATATTCCGGGCATTCACAGGTTTGTCGCAAACACATTACGGCTGGATTCACGTGGCGGCACACTGCCTTTACGATGCGTGCGGCGCTTAAAGGTTCACAATATCAGCGTGAAGTCGTTCCAGTAAATACAGACACGGGACATGACGCCACGCGTAATGAAATTATTGGCTTTGCTTCACATCTAGAGACTATTAATCAAACATCAAAACCAGGTATTTTGGATCGATATCTTGCGTTAGGTCGTAAACGCAAGGGGATTCAAATCTCAAAATATTTTAGCTCTTTTGACAAAGAATACTATATCAGAAACAATCCGGACGTATTCCTCGACGGGCAAGACCCTCTTGAGCATTTTATTAGAATTGGGTGGAAAGAAAGCCATCGAAAGCCTTCGAAATATTTTGATACACGCCAGTATATTGCTGCAAATCCACAAGTGCGACGGGCGCTGTTGCGCGGGGAGCGCGTCTTAAAAGGTTTTAAATCACCAATCCCTCTTGATAGAACTCCTGCAAAGACCGGCGTTCTCTTTATCGGCTATGTTGAAGCTAGCCTCGGACTTGGTGAGTCACTTCGCAATTTGATATCATCCGTCGCGCGGGAGCCCTTTCCATTTGCAATCTATCCCTACAACGTGCTTGTAGAAGACCGCTTCTCCGGGCATTTCATGCCTGAGCGCTATGATCTTGAGAGCAGATACCGCGTCAACGTCTTCGAAGCCGCTGCCGACCAGCTACCAGCTTTCTATAAAAATTTTGAGCACCGATTAGAGGGGAGTTACAATATATTTAGAACCTATTGGGAGCTTTCAGAAACACCTCGTGATTGGGGACGTCTGCTCGATCGCATACATGAAATTTGGGCGCCCACTCGGTTTGTTGCAGAAGCCTTCCGCAAAATTTATGATGGCCCGATTACGATCGTACCGCCATGCATCAACGTTGAAATTCACGAGCACCAAGATCGCAACTTTTTCGGTTTAGATAAGTCGCGGTTTTATTTTCTTTTCAGCTTTGACTATAATTCTTGGCCTTCACGCAAAAATCCTATTGGAGTGTTGGAAGCTTTTGCTAAAGCATTCCCGGGCAATGAAGACGTTGGTCTTATCATTAAATCAACCGGTGCACCCGAACACAGCCCTCGGACGCGAGCCTTAGTCGCGGCGGCTGCGGCGCGAGACTCACGCATCCGCGTGATTGACTCTACTTTAACACGGGCTGAAATTCTTTCTCTAATCAAACAGTCCGATTGCTATGTTTCACTCCACCGAGCCGAAGGCTTTGGTCTCGGTATGGCGGAAGCAATGGCGCTTGGAAAACCCGTAGTAGGAACAAACTTTTCAGGTAACACAGATTTCTTGACTGAAGAGACAGGATTTCCTGTTTCTTTTAAGCTAAGACCTCTCATAGACGGTGAGTATGTCTTTACGGACCACCAGTCATGGGCTGAGCCTAACGTTGTGGATGCTGCTGATATATTGAGGAATATCTACCGTAACCCAGAATTACGGCGGATGCGCGCCGCGGCGGGCCGTACATTTATTAACACTCAGTTCGGGCCAGAAAACATTGGCCGTCTTGCTACTAATCGTTTGCGGCAGGTACTTGCGTTACTCGAAAATATAGCAAAGTCAGTATAATATAAATTACGTTGTTGGGGTGGTTCGTCACAGATGCGATCTCGTCGATGAAACGGTTCTTCTCCGCCCGTCCCCTGCCTCCTTTTCGAACCACTGTGCCGGTGGATAGCTCCCCGTGAGGCAGTAGAGAACGCGACAGCGTTGTCACGCATTAAGATTGTCACGTGTGATGACGCCGTCATGCTTTGCAGCTTCCTGGGGCGTTTCGGTTGAATCCGGTATCCCACAATCTTATCCCGTTCGACGCGTTCAGTGTCTTCGATCTGCAGAAAAATGGATTATCGCAGGTTCGGGTCGGATCGCAGCGACTAACGCTGGGCTCGACAAACTGAATACGGCAGCCTCGATCATCGGATGCGCCTCCCATCCTCGGGTACGGCTGACAGGCCCACGTGGTGGCCCTTGGCCGCCAGCGCTTCGAGCACGAGGTACTTCAGCGTGCCCCTGCAGTTCAGTGCCTCTTGGCGGAGTGCGTGTGATCAGAAGGCCTACATCCAGGGGATCTCGACCCCCTCATCCTGAGCTTGTCGAAGGATCGGTCGATAACCTCGTCCAAGCCACGGGTGGCACTGGCGTGTCGAAGAGCCAAGTCATTCGGCTCTGCCAGGAGATCGACGAACGCGTCGGTGCATTCCTCGACCGCCCCATCGAGGGTGAGTGGCCCTATCTCTAGATCGACGCCACGTACGTGAAGGTGCGCCAGGATGGCCGGATCGTCTCGGTGGCGGTGATCGTGGCGGTCGGTGTCAACAGTGGCGGCTGTGGTGAAGTGCTCGGCATGGACGGGGGCCCGTCTGAGGCCGAGACGTTCTGGACGGACTTCCTGCGCAAGCTCGCCCGGCGCGGTCTGCGCAGAGTCAAACTCGTGATCTCGGACGCGTACGAGGGCATCAAGGCCTCGTTGGCCTAGGTAATGAATGCCATCTGGCAACGCTGTCGCGTGCACTTCATGCGCAACGTCCTCGCTCATCCGGGTCGCTCGGGCCGCCGCGTCGTCTTGGCCTTCATCGTCACCGCGTTTGCCCAGGACGACGCTGATGCGGCACGTCAGCAATGGCGACGGGTGGCCGATCAGCTCCGGCCGAATGTGCCCAAGCTCGTTGCGCTGGGCGTGTTGCAAAATCGGATCTGAGACGCGGAACGACCTCTGCCGTCCCGCTTTCACGCTTTGTTCGCCTGGGGAAGCCCGAAGCAGAACGCGAGTAGCTGGTTCTGTTCGCGCACCGTCCATGCGCCGACGAAGCCGAAGCCCTTGCGCAGCCAGAGCATGGCCTCGAAGCCTTGGATCGTGCGGCGCGCCGTGTTGAACGAGCGGAAACCACCCACCCGCGGCATCGACCGCTTCACCCGGAAGTGATCGCCCTCGATCCCTTGCTGCAGGTGCTTGGTGACGTAGTGGGTGGGTTTGCCGGGCAGCAGTCCCTCTTTTCGGCTCTCGGCGATGGCCGGCGGATAGGTGCCGGCCCCATCCGTACCGATCCGGTCCGGGGCCAACAGCGGTTGATCCTGCAGCATCTTGCGGAAGAACCGCTTGGCGGCGTCGAGATCCCGGTTTGCGGTCAGCAGGAAGTCGACCGGACTGCCGTGCTTGTCGACGGCCCGGTAGAGGTAGCGCCACTCACCGCGCACCTTGATGTACGTTTCGTCGATGCGGACCGACCCGCAATGCGCCTTGCGGAAGGTCCGCAGCCGCTTCTCGATCATCGGCGCGTAGGCCAGCACCCAGCGGTTCAGGGTGCTGTGATCAACCTCCAGGCCACGCTCCAGGAACAGCTCCTCGATGTCGCGATAACTGAGCGGGTAGCGCAGATACCAGGCGACGGCCTGCACGATGAGCGCCGCCTCGTAGTGCCGGCCTTTGAAGTCGGCCTTGGCGCGCTGCTTCAGCTTGGCAGCGATGGCAGACAGGATCATGGGCCGGCTCCAGGGCGGAGGCGGCAAGCTGGTCAGGGATGGCTAACGATCCGTGAACGAGGGCGCATTCACGTTTGCGACAAGCCCATCATGCTGCCTGTGCCTCCTGGGGCACCGGCTCAATGCCGGCCAGTTCGGCGCCGATCTCGGCAAGCAGGGTCTCGCTCTCAAACCGAGCTTGAAGGTTGGCCCAGAACTCGTGCGAGGTCCGGAAGTACCGAGCCAGCCGAAGCGCGGTGTCGGTGCTGATCCCGATCTCCTCCCGCACGACGCGCTCGATGCGGGAGCGGGGGAGGCCGAGCGCCTTGGCAACCGCGCCCGCACTGAGGCCGAGCGGGACCATGAACTCCTCACGCAGGATCTCACCGGGGTGGAGCGGCGGAAGCGTCTCTAACTCCGTTGCGGCCTCAAAGGCCTGCCGCACGTCTGCGATGCTCTCGATGGTGTTGGTCATGCCGCCCGGTCCCAACCAGCGGTTTCAGGGGAAGGGCGCGTGCGCCCTCAGTGATAATCGGTGAACTCGATCTGCCTCGCGCCTGCCTCGGTCCACACGAAGCAGATGCGGAACTGGTCATTGACGGCGATGGCATGTTGCCCGGCACGATCCCCCTTCAACGGGTGGAGCTTGTTGGACGGTGGTGCTTTCAGGTCGTCCAGGGCCTTCGCGGCAACGACGGCTGCGATCCTGCGCCGGGCAGCCTTGAACAGGTCGGCGGGGAACCGCTTCGGGCAAATGCCCCTGTGAACCGATTCCGTCACCTTGTCCCGGAACTGGTTCATTGCTCCGCCCGTGTTGCGCTCGGTGATACATGTATCATCCGATGCAACATGGAAGTCAAGCAGATTGGTGTCATTTAGTGCAACACATCCTTCCGTAATGAGGAGGAGCGCCGGGGGACGCCTCTTCCATGTACGAAGGGCTTGAACGGTCGCGGTGTGCTCAGCCCCATGGAGGGGCAGTGCGATGGCGGTCGATCATGATTGCGGGAGCTTCTGCAATTCGGCAGCGCCCGGAAGTGCGTGGGCCGGCTCTTGACGAATGCGACCCAGGCCAACGGAGCCATAGTCAGGTCGTATGGCTGCGCGGGAACGACGAGGACCGCGAGGCAGAGGCGCCGGAGATCCTGTTGCCGGTCGTGACGGCCGAGCGTGTCGTGATCCCGTTCGCGGCCCTCCCCTGGGGCGGCTCGGGCAACGTCGTTGCGTCTGCCGGCGTGGCACTGCTCAACATGGTCGGGGCGCGCTGATGCCGACGACGCGTCCTCCGATCCGCTAGCACCGCGGCTGGCGGTGCGCTCGCTCTTACCGCACCGATCCCGTCGTCTCGACCTCAGCCCGTGAGACAACGGAACTCGCCTTGGTGAGGGACGGCGTGGTGGTCAGATCAGAGACAGCCCGGACGTTCGCCGTTGCACGAGCCTGCTCACGGTAGAGCGGCGGGGTGAGATTGGTCCGCTCATCTGCTATTGCTGCACCAGCGAAGGTGGTGAAGGCGAAAGCGCTAAGAGCAAACGCACGCATGGACATAGTCGTGATCCCTCAGGGTTTTTCCAGGGGCTTCGCCCCGCTTCGGGAGGGAACATGCATCGCACTGCAACATGCATCAAACAGATTGGATCGATAGTAGATATCGATACGATCAATGATGCGGATGGCACTCAAACTGGCCTGCCTCCTGAAAAGTGGTCCTCCCTGAGGTATGGCTTCGAGCCATGTGGAGGATGTTTTCATGGGACGGAAGAAGCATACGGCTGAAGAGATCGTCGCCAAGCTACGCCAAGTGGATGTTCTGGTCTCACAAGGTCGCAAAGTTGCCGAAGCAATCCGGTCCATTGAGGTGACCGAAGTCACGTATTATCGCTGGCGTTCCGAGTACGGCGGTCTGAAGGGCGATCAGGTCAAGCGGCTGAAGTCCTTGGAGACTGAGAACCAGCGTCTTCGTCGAGCGATCTCCGACCTGACCCTGGAGAAGCTGATCCTGAAGGAGGCCGCCTCGGGAAACTTCTGAGCCCGGCTCGCCGCCGGGCTTGTGCCGACTACGTCGTTGCCGAGCATGGCGTGTCGGAACGCTTCGCCTGCCGTGTTCTGGGCCAGCATCGTTCGACACAGCGCAAATGCGCCGTCTTGATCGAGGACGAAGCCGCCCTGACGGCTGCGATCATCGCGTTGGCGCTCCAGTACGGGCGCTACGGCTACCGTCGGATCACGGCGATGCTCCGGCGTGATGGCTGGACGGTGAACGTGAAGCGCGTCGAACGGATCTGGCGACGAGAAGGGCTCAAGGTTCCGGCCCGCCAGCCCAAGCGAGCGCGCCTTTGGCTCAACGACGGCTCGTGCGTGCGACTGCGGCCAGAGCGCCCCAACCACGTCTGGTCGTACGACTTCGTCGAGCACCGCACGCACAACGGGCGCAAGTACCGGATGCTGAACGTCATCGACGAGTTCACCCGCGAGTGCCTGGCCATCCGGGTCGCTCGCAAGCTGAAAGCGCTCGACGTGATCGACGTGCTCTCGGACCTGTTCAGCTTACGCGGTGTGCCAGAACATATCCGCTCGGACAATGGACCGGAGTTCATTGCCAAAGCAGTTCAGGCCTGGATCGCAGCGGTTGGATCAGCAACTGCGTACATCGAGCCGGGCAGTCCGTGGGAGAACGGCTATTGCGAAAGCTTCAATGCGAAGCTGCGCGATGAACTCCTCAACGGCGAGGTGTTCTACACCCTCAAGGAAGCCAGCGTCGTGATCGAACAATGGCGGAAGGACTACAACACCATCCGGCCGCACTCGTCACTCGGCTACCAGCCGCCTGCGCCACAGGTTGTCATCTGGCCACCTGAACCCAGCGGTTCAGCGCCGGTCGCCCACTCCGCCATCGTCACGCGACCGACGATGCACTAACTTCGAACCTGGGTCACCGAATGGGGGCAGGCCAGCAAGGGCAGTACCGAGTCAGCGCGCCCTTCCTACTTAACTCGGTATATAATACTTAAGTATTTAAAAACTATACTATCAAAATAAGAACGACGCTTCTAATTCGATAAGCGATCGAGACAAGCGCCAGTTTCATGATTTAAAATTAGATAAATTATTTACAAAAAATCGTTTTTATAGCTTTTCAATAGATTTACCGTCCCTCCCACTTATGCAACCTAATATTCAATCCTGGGTTGTGTTTCCTGCGGTGATAGCACATCGTGAGGCTGCAATTGAGTAAAGTGAGGGAACATGGCACTCTCCATCAATCTTGGCCTCCTTGGCGGCGGCTCTTCTCCATCAAATTCAGCTGGAGGATTATTGAACCTCAACCTGGATCCATTGCTAAATTTGAATGTCGGCGCGGGGGGGGCGAGCACAACCGGTACGACTGCTTCTTCATCAACGATCAATCTCGGCCTAGACCTTGGTACCGGGTCCACCTCTCACGACGGCGGACTCTTGGGTGGCCTCTTCGGAGGTGGCACGGCGACTGGGACCACTGGCCTTATTCCGGGTGGCATCTCAGGGATCGGCCAAACCATTATTGACCTGACGGGAAGTTTGCTAGGCGGGACGGGAACCGGCACCGGCGGGACGGGCAGCATTCCAACAAATGCTGGCACGCCTGGCCTTACTATCACGGGCACGTCGGCGTCTGAGACGCTCCAGGGAACCGCCGGCAATGATACCTTTTCCGCTCTCGGTGGGAATGACGTCATCTTTGGCAGGGGCGGCAATGACGTCGTTGATGGTGGCACCGGTATCGATACCTTCGTCACCAATGGTGCGATCACGCAATTCAATGCTGCTGCCCAAAATGGTGTCCTAGCCCTGCAAAACACATCTACTGGTGAAATCAGCTACACGGCTAATGTTGAGAGGATCTACTTCACCGATAACAAGGTCCTAGCGCTCGATTTCAATGGCGATGCTGGACAAGCATATCGGCTCTATCAGGCAGCTCTCGATCGGGCGCCCGATGCTGTTGGCTTAAAATATCATGTGACTCATCTTGACCAGGGCCAAAGTCTACACGATGACGCGCAAAGTTTTCTGACCTCTCCGGAGTTTAATCAGAAGTATGGTTCGAACCTTACGGACCAGCAGTTCGTCAACGCCCTGTACAGCAACACACTGCACCGCGCACCAGATGCAACTGGCTTTGCATACTGGACGAACAATCTAGCTAACCACACGATGGATCGTGCGTCAGTGCTCGTTGGTTTCTCCGAAAGTCCGGAAAATCACAACCAGACAGATCACCAGCTTCAGAATGGCATTCTGCTCGATTATGGTGTCGCTTGAAATTTAGATGTTACGTTCCCGCCCAGCGTAATGCTGGGTGGGATTACAATATTTCTTCGACATCGCTTTAGTCAGTGAGTAGCGATACGTGTAACAATTGTATTTAATTGGCAAACAATTTTAGACCATCGCCGCGCGGCCCTAGAAGGCCAAGATAAGATTTTTCATCTTATTTTTATTCAGATTTAAGTTGATCCTCATCATAGCCGTCCATGCAAATCAGGCCGATTGGCCTTCGTTTGCGAGCGCCCGCGTGAGAGCCAGAATGCGTCGTCGGAGCTAGCCGCGGAACATCAGCGCCGCCTTGCCTGTGCCCAGACGTCCGCCATCGCGAACGGCATCTGCAGGGCGGCTTCGACCATGATCTCGCCGACGCAGCGGTAAACGTCGAGCAGCTGCCACAGATCGAGGCAGTGGCGCGGCTCAGACATCGTCGTCGACCAGGTCGCGCACCATGGCGTCGCGCTCGGCCGTTGTGTCGGCGAGCCGGTGGATGTGAAGCTCGGTCGCGCCGTTCGGCGGCGGACGCCGAGGACTACCGCGCTAGGCGTCTCGATCGTGCCGGCGTCGGCGAGGTCATGCACAATGACGACGTAACGCCGGCCCGACACGCCGCGCCACGAGCTCATCACCACGTGGGGCTGATCGCGAAGCCCGGCGGACATCCTGAGGCGCACCTCGCGCACGGCAGGCTGGTCCGGCTGGATCGCGCTCCGGAGCGCAAGGCTCCCGGATAAGTCGCGGCGGTTGGATCGCCACGTAGAGGATGTTGTCGCGGCCGCACTCCGGCCCCGAGACCGAGGAGGAACACACAAGGACCACGGCGAGGAAGGCGTTCATCGGCGAGGACCTTCAGAGGCTTCGAGGCCCGAGAGGGCGAGGATGACGATCGCCGCGATGAGGAGCCCAGCCGCGGTCGGCGCAAGCGACCGTGATCCTATGGCCCAGGCGGAGTACAGGCGGCGTTGGGAAAGGCGGGTGGCGTCAGGCCTTCAGGCCGAGCGGCGGGCCTGCATCCGCAAGCGCGTGCGGGCGACGTTGGCGAAGCCGTCCAGAGGCCGCCCAGCGGCGGCAGCGCTCCATTTAGGTCTGATAAAGCGCGGCCGAGAGTCGGCGCCCGTTCTTGGGGCTCCTGTGAGTCTGGAGGCAATGCCAGGGATCTCGGCATTGAGGGTATCAGCCCCGCCATCCTCCGATTTCTGGAGGATTGCCTCGCTGCCGGCCATCCTCGTGAAGCTCTCCGACAACGAGGACGACGCCGACGCGGACCGCATGGCAAAGCTGGCCGCGGCGACTCGGGCCCGGCTTCTGGCGAAGTACGAGTCATCCATGGCGATGCTACGCGAGGATGCACAGCCGAGGGGTTGGGAGGGGTAGGAGGCAGTTAGCCTATGAACCGGCTCTTGTTCACCTAACCCTGGGCAATCTCGGCATGGCAGGTCGGCCAGCACCAAGTGAAGTGAAAAAGCTGACTGCCAGGCTTCTACTGGACTTATCTAAGCCGTACGGACAGCGCATAGTCGCAAAGATAATTCTCGCTGGGAGGGCGATTGATGCGCAGCGTCATTGCGACAGTGTGGCTTGTACTAGCCGCTGTATCCACCGCGCACGCAGCAGGTAAAGTGCTACCGAAGGCTGAGACAAATCAGAGCATCGAGAGACCTGACACATCGAGCCAAGATCGCGAGAAGAGGGCTTCGCAAGCTGCCGAGGAGCAAGGCATTCGCGACTCGAAATTTGAAGCCGCAGTAGCAAAAGCGACAAACTCCATATGTGTGGGATGTCAGTCCGCAGCTAAGCCGCAACGTACGAAATCGCTGCGCGCATCGTCGAGCCGTGGCATCAGGGATTGAGGCATCTTTCGATAGAGCACAGACGGGAACGCCGTCGATGATCGTCAGCAGCGTAGCGGTCCTGCGTCAGATCGCGGCTGGCCTGAGCGCACGGGGCATACCGACAGCCCGTGGCGGCACGTGGTCGGCGACCCAGGTCCAACGTGTTCTGGAGCGGGTGGGGTAGCGCAGGTACCAGGAGACGGCCTGCACGACGCCACGAAGTTGCGGCCTTTGAAATCGGTCTTGGCGCGCTGCTTCAGCGTCGCAGCAATGGCGTGAAGGATCATGGCCGGCTTCAGGGCGGAGGCGGCAAGCTGGTCAGGGACGGCCAACGATCCGTGAGTGAAGGGACGTGCGCGTTTGCGAAAGCCCCGTTGTCGACCAATACCCTTGCGACGACGCAAGGCGGCGTCACTCTGCACACCAAACGCCTTCACCCCGGACGATCTCATGCGTACACGCCTCCTCATCGCCGCTACGGTGGCGATCATCATCGCCTCCATGCCTGCCGAAGCCGAACAGCCCCCCGGCTCGGTGGGTCTCATGTGGAAAGAGCATCGCCCTATCCCGGCAGGAGCATCGCTCGGTCTACAGTGGGATGGCGTCTTTCAGGCTGCCCCCGAGGCGTTTTCAAGGGAAGAACCGCGCTCTGCAGGATCGGTGTTGCGCCGGGAGGCCCTGTTCACTGGCGGCCTCTCTGAGCGCCCCCCTGCTTCTCGGCTCGACGATGCCTCGTCTCTGCTCGACGCGGCGCTTTGCGACGGCACAGACGAGACGGCCAAAATTCAGGCGTATCTCGAAGGTCGCCCCGCCGGCGCTGTTATTCGCCTGCCCGCCGGGCGCTGGTGCTCCGTCACTTCGCTGAAGGTCCCCCCAGGAGTCACAGTCGAAGGGGCTGGGGGCGTGCCTGCCAATCCGGGCGGCACCAACCAGGGGGTGACACTGGGCCTCGTCGGCGGCATCCGCCTTGAACATACCGGCACGATCACCCTCAACGGTGCTTCGGGTTTGAGACGGACCATCGTGCTGCGCGCGGATAGGGGCGTGCCAATGTCTCTGCCAGCTGCGGACGGTTCGGCCTACAGGGGGGACTGCATCACCGCCGCTCCTGCGTCCGGCTCCCTCGGGACTGCCGGCGCCCGTGGGGCCGATGGATACGTCATCGAGGATGTGCTCTGCGTGGGGCAGGCCCGCGCTCTTGTCTCGGTCGGCGCATCTCGGGCAACCGTGTCGCGCTTTGCCTTCGACGTGAACCCTGGCGCACCCGGAAAAGCAGCGATCACCTTCAGGCAGTCGAGCGACGTCATCCGGGTGCGCGACCTGCATGGCTGGCCCTACGGCCGCTCAGACAAGAACGGGGCGGCCCTGCGGAGCGTCGGCACCGGTCTTCTCGTACAGGGCCAGAACGACGGGCTTCAGATCGACGGAGCGCTCCTGATCAACTTCGACATCGGAGCCGACTTTCAGAGTACCGCCGCCCTCGATATTGGCCGGCTATGGCTCGATACCGGTATCATGGGCCTGCCCGGCACCCGCGGCCTGCGGTTCGGGGCCAACGTCACCAACGTGAATATCGGGCTTCTTGAAGTGTGGGGCTCGGAGATCGGCCTCGAAAGCGCGGCTGCGAACGGCAACCGCAACTCCATTGCGATCGCCCATTTCGAGGGCCAATACGGCTACCCGCTGGAGATGAGCGGCGGGAACCTGCATATCGGCAACGCCACCATCCGGAATGCCCCAACGGGCACCTCGGTGATCGGCCTCAACAGCACCGCCTCGTTCCTGTCCGGTTTGTTCAACGTCGAGGTCAATCTGACCGTCCCGCCCGTCGCACTGACAGCCGGTGTTACGACGGACAAAGTCGCGGACCTGCGCGTTGTCGCCCCTTACCTGACATCAGGCATCCCGACCTTCGGCGCGCATAGACTAACATTTCCGAGCGTGCCACCGACTGATCCTCTAGCCATCCCGGCCCATAGCGACGAGGTGCGCATCAACGGCGTCATCAATAGTGGCAACATCTCGGGCTGCTGGGGCAGCCGGCTCATCACGATCGAAGGGAGCGCGAATGGCGGAACCCTCTATGCGGGCGGTAACATCCTAACAGCCTCGGGCCGGAACCGTGCTATGAATGCGGGGTCGGTCATTCAGTTGCGCTGCAATCCGACCCTCGGGAAAGCGATCGAGGTCTTCTACCAGCCATGACGGCAAGCCTCGCAGCTGAAATGGGCGGGGGGCCGTCCACCTCATCAAGCCCCCCTGACTGACCTCACCTGCTAATTTGCCGGCGTGTCAGGCCGTGTCAGCAGCGCTTCGATCTGCTGAAGGTCCCGCAGCAAACCCTGGAAGGCTAGAAGCGAGCCCCGCAACTGCGCCACCACCTTCTTGTGGAGCAACGGCTGTCCGTTCTCGTCGATGTCCTGCACCAGGGTGCACAGCAGGATGCTTGGGACACCGGTCGGGTTCAGGCCAAAGACCGGCGCCTCGTCGAAGTAGATGACCGGTGCATCGATTGCCCCCTCGACGGTGAGAGGACCGGTGGTCGCTTTGGCGGGCTGCTGATCTGGCATGGACTGTCTTTCTGATTGTAGCGCAGGGCAACGCCTGGGCGGGCCGAAAGGGCCAAGCGATGTTGGCCTGTCGCGGCAGCCGGCCCGACGTAAGCGCTCGGTGGAGGCTCGGCGTTGTATTTCGGTCGCGTCGTCTTCCTGAAGGCCGGCTGACCGAGGGGATGACCGTGCGCCGATCTGGATGTTTTGCGGTGACGAGATGCTTTTCTAGCCCGA
>NZ_VRUX01000569.1:0-2665 GCF_008039885.1 Methylobacterium sp. WL103 | reverse complement strand
TTCAAGCCGCCGGACCGGCTCCGACATAGCCATACGACCTGACATCGACATGTGACGGAGCTCCTGCCTGGCTCCGTATGTCCCCGTCACACCGCCTGCCGAAAGGTGCCGTCCAGACACCGCTTACGATGCACCGTGCTCCACGGCGGGAAGTCCACCCGCAAATGCCGCCACGCGCATCCTGTCCGCAACACGTAAAGGATGCCGTCAAAGACCTCGCGCAATTGCCGGTGCCACGGTCGCCCTATGCTGGACGGCGCAGGCAGAAGCGGTGCAAGCACCGCCCATTCGGCATCACCGAGGCTGGTTACGTAGGGCAGGCTCTCTCGCGCAAGCTCGGCGCGGGCGGTGGGGCGATCGCAGATCGGTGGGCGTCCATATCGGGGTTCCTGGGTGAGCGTCAGACACTCTCCCAACACCCACGATGCCCGCCGTTCACCCAAAAGCTAAGCTGTTCAACGCATTATGAAACGCGTTCTAACAAAGAAGCTGGTCCATAGCATGTGCCTCCATGCGGGACCAGACGTACAGCCAAACAACGGGACTATACATCTAAGTTTGATTAGCATGAGTACTTCAGATTTATATAACTATTGTGCGTATTATTTCAAAATTGGCAGGAGTTAGAGACTTGATATCATCATTTATTATACGATTTAAGTCTATAGCTAGGCTCTAATCCATTTTGTACCAATAAATTAATATATTTTTCAGCTAATACTGCACGCGTGTTCTTGTATTGTTCCACGTCAAAGTGAAACATTTTCTTCAGTAAAGATTTCGTAATGCCGCCATTAATATCTTTATGATTTATATATGGTATTGCCATTGTTTGACACATTTCCTCTACGCGACTATCGTGTACTATACAGCCCGCGGGGATTCCAGCTTGAATAGCAAGCATCGCCCCGTGGAATCTAGTTCCTACAGCAAAGTCATAATAACGCAGCTCATCCATCCATTGCCGGGCGTCAGCAAAACACCTTGCATGCGTACGGGACCAGTTTTTGAGTTCGGATAAACTAAGATGTGGAGCTATATATTTTCGTATTTGCTCAAGTCTTTCTGTATTCATTGCCTCTACATCCCACCGTGCGAAATTAATCATATCAATTGCATGTTGCGTAATGTATATTCCGTTTGTTGCGGTAACAATATCAAATAAATCTTGTTCAATGCCCGACAGATCTGAAACAAATTGTATGCCCGCGCACACAGCCACTCTAGATATTGGGGTTTGAATTTTCTTCTCAATCTCGCAAGTGAACGAGTTGCCTTCAGATATAAAGTTCGATGGACAGCCGGTTACAATACCGCTATCAGCAAGACCTAATCTTTCAAACTGGCGAAGAGTAAATTCGCCTCTGAGCCCTATATTTGCTTTACCATTTTGAGAATGCGCACATACTGTTCTTAGCCAACGTTCTGTGCCGGGTGATATGTCACAATGGCTTCCCTGATTTGAAGCCTGAGCGCCCAATCCAATGCCAACGATAGGCAGGCCAATCTTCTCGAGTTGGTCAGCCTGAGATCCCAAATCAGTATGCGCACCTAATTGATTTGCAAGTGGAAGAACAACTACATCGGCCATTTCTCGCACGATCGCCGGATCAGCGCTCATAGGCAAAATAGCGCATCGAGATGTAATATGATTATTTACAGCGAACAAAAAAGCTAGATTTCCTGTATTCCCGCCAGTTGCCTGAAACAGAGATTGTCCGTTTGCCGTCCAATAATCCTTAACATACGGAGAAAGACCTAAAATTGCTGCTCTCACTTGGCTAAATTCCCGTGTCTGAGTTTATATAACGCGTGTGACCAATTTAGGCCGTCTCGTGCACTTATAGATCGTTTGTTGACTTTCTAGCTGCATATTAGCAACAAGCAATAATTTCTACCACAGTGTAATTTGAGCGTTTCATATAGCGTTTTCCTAATTAAGCAACGATTTAGTACGTGCGCCTTCCCTAAAGAGCGTAACTATTCGAATTCGGGCTACGAATCTGAAACGCGTCGGTATCAGATCATATTGTGCGCTTGTGCGACAGGGCCAAACACACCTTCGATGTGAACGATTGTACACCTGGAAATTCCCCCTTCCATCCGAGCCTCGAAAACGTTAACTGCGTTGAGAAAGCTCGATGGTGGCATGCCCCCGTTCGGTAGCCTAGGTTCTAACCTAGTGGTCTGAGTTAGACCCCGTTTCATAAGGGCAGTCGCGGATCGCTGCTTGGGGTGAGCGGCGAGCATCGTCAGCGTTGGGAGAGTGTCTGACGCTCACCCTGGAACGCCGATGTGGACACCCGCCGCCCGTGCCGAGCTTGCGCGCGAGAGCCTGCCCTACGCAAGCAGCGTGACCGACACGGAGTGGGCGCTGATCGCCCCACTCCTACCTGAGCCGTCGCGCGCGGGTCGTCCCTGGCGCTGGCCGTTGCGGGCAATCCTGGACGGCATCCAGTACGTCCTGCGCACCGGCTGCGCGTGGCGGCATCTGCCGTTGGACTTCCCGCCCTGGTCCACCATTCACCGCTGGTTCTTGCGCCTGTCGAAGGCGGGTGTGTTCGAGCGCCTTGCCCACGCCCTCACCATGACCGACCGTGCGCGCGCCGGGCGCGAGGCCAGCCCGACCGGCGCCATCCTCGATGCGCAGGCCGCGCGCTCGGGC
>NZ_VRUX01000568.1:0-2667 GCF_008039885.1 Methylobacterium sp. WL103 | reverse complement strand
CCGCGCGGCCGGTCGGCCCCGGCGCTGTCCACGACGAGCCGGTCGAGGTCGCGCTGACCTTCGACGACAACCGCCTCGCGAGTCTCGTCTTCGGCCAGTACGACCAGAACGTCGCGCATGTCGAGCGGCGGCTGGAGGTGACGGCCACCGCGCTCGGCAACCACCTCGTGCTCAAGGGCTCGGCCGACGCCACCGAGCGCGCCCGCCGGGTGTTCGAGAAGCTCTACGCCCGGGTGCGGACCGGCGGCGGCACCCTGACGCTCGGCGACGTAGACGGCGCGATCCAGGAGGCCACCGTCCAGGGCCAGCTGTTTCCGGCGGCCGTGGTCGCCGCCGAGCCCGACCGGCCGCATTTCGAGCAGATCGCCACGCGCAAGCGCGGCGCGGTCCGCGCCCGGAACGCCGCGCAGGACGCCTACATCAAGGCCCTGCGCGCCAACGAGCTCGTCTTCGCCGAGGGGCCGGCCGGCACCGGCAAGACCTGGCTCGCGGTCGGCCACGCGGTCTCGCTGCTGGAGCAGGGGCACGCCGAGCGGCTGATCCTCTCGCGCCCTGCGGTCGAGGCCGGCGAGCGCCTCGGGTTCCTCCCCGGCGACATGCGCGACAAGGTCGATCCCTATCTCCGCCCGATCTACGACGCGCTCTACGACTTCATGGAGGCGCGCCACGTCGATCGCGGCCTGCAGACCGGGGTGATCGAGATCGCGCCGCTGGCCTTCATGCGCGGGCGCACGCTCACCAACGCGATCGTGCTGCTCGACGAGGCGCAGAACACCACTTCGATGCAGATGAAGATGTTCCTGACCCGGCTCGGCGAGAACTCCCGGATGATCGTCACCGGCGATCCGAGCCAGGTCGACCTGCCGCCGGGGCAGAAGTCGGGTCTCGTGGAGGCGGTGAAGGTGCTCGACGGCGTCGAAGGCATCGGCCGCATCACCTTCCGCGACGTGGACGTGGTCCGCCACGACCTCGTGCGCCGCATCGTCACCGCCTACGAGGGCGCGGCCCACGGCGAGGCGGATGCCGACCGCAACCCGAATCCGCGCCGCCGGCCGCTCGCGTGATGCCGCACGAGATCGACGTCGCGGTCGAGGACGCGCGCTGGGACGACGCGGTCCCCGGGCTCGAGGCCTTCGTGATCCGCGTCGTCGAGGCCGGACTCGCGGCGGCGCCCGATTCGCCCGCCGGCCCGGTCGAGGTCAGCGTCCTGCTCGCCGACGACGCGACCGTGCAGGACCTCAACCGGACCTGGCGGGGCAAGGACATGCCCACCAACGTGCTGTCGTTTCCGGCTGCCCCGCAGCCGGCGCAACCCGGCCTCGCGCGGCCGCTCGGCGACGTCGTTCTTGCGTACGACACGTTGGTGCGCGAAAGTGCCGAGCAGTCGAAGCCGCTCGCCCACCACATCGCGCACCTCCTGGTCCATGGCACCCTCCACCTGCTCGGCCAGGACCACGAGACCGGCGACGCGGACGCCGACGCCATGGAGGCCCTGGAGGTCGCGGCGCTCGCGACCCTCGGCGTGCCGGACCCTTACGCGGAACCCGTGGCCGGCTGAGCGGCGACGCCCCAAACGATCCCAGACACGAGAGACATGACCCACGATCGAAGTCGCGGCGCGGCCCAGGCCGCGCTCAGTTCCAACGAGGCGGAATCGGGTGCGCGCGAGCCCTGGTACGACCGTCTCCTCCAGGTGCTGCACCTGAAACCGCGCGATTCCCTGCGCGGCGACATCGAAGACGCCCTGGCCGAGCCTGATTCGGGCGAGAACGCGTTCTCGCCGCTCGAGCGCGCCATGCTCAAGAACGTGCTCGGGCTGCACAAGGTGCGCGTCGACGACGTGATGATCCCGCGGGCCGATATCGTCGCGGTCTCGGTCGAGACCGGCCTCGGCGACCTGCTCAAGCTGTTCCGCACCGCAGGCCATTCCCGCCTGCCGGTCTACGGCGAGACGCTCGACGACCCGCGCGGCATGGTCCACATCCGCGACTTCGTCGATCACATCGCGGCGCGCGCCGAGGCCGCCCCGCGCCGGAGCACCGCTCAAACGAACGGCGTTGTGCAACCCGTTGCGGGCGAGGAGCCCGTCGACGCGCCCAAGCCCGCCCCGCGGGTGCGCAAGTCGCCGGGCCGGGCGCTCCGCACGCTCAACCTCGGCAACGTCGACCTCACCGCGACGCTCGCCTCCACCCGGATCCAGCGGCCGGTCCTGTTCGTGCCGCCCTCGATGCCGGCGATCGACCTGCTGGTGCGGATGCAGGCCACCCGCACCCACATGGCGCTCGTCATCGACGAGTACGGCGGCACCGATGGGCTGATCTCGATCGAGGACCTGATCGAGATGGTCGTCGGCGACATCGAGGACGAGCACGACGTGGTGGAGGGCCGCCTGGTGCAGCGCCTGGAGGGCGAGGCCGAGGTGTTCGTGGCCGACGCCCGCGCGCCGCTCGCCGAGGTGTCCGAGGCCACCGGCGTCGACCTCGTCGCGGCGGTGGGCGAGATGGCCGAGGAGATCGACACGATCGGCGGCATGATCGTGACGCTGGCCGGCCGCGTGCCCTCGCGCGGCGAGCTCATCACCGGCCCGGGCGACCTCGAGTTCGAGGTGCTCGACGCCGACCCGCGCCGACTGAAGCGCCTGCGCTTCCAGCGCGGCCCCGCCCGCAT
>NZ_VRUX01000567.1:0-2669 GCF_008039885.1 Methylobacterium sp. WL103 | reverse complement strand
CCTCGGGCGTGTAGAGTCCCGCCGGCGTCGGCAGCGCCTTCACCGACACGCCGCCGATCGCGGCCGAGCCTGCGGCCTCGGTGTTGTAGATGTGGGACTGGTCGTCGACCACGATCTCGTCGCCGGCCCGGGTCTGAACCAGGATCGAGACGAGGTTGCACATCGTGCCGGACGGCATGAACACCCCGTCCTCCTGGCCGAGCAGGGCGGCGACCCGGTCGCAGAGCGCCCGCGTCGTCGGGTCGGAATCGGACTGCTCGTCGCCGACCACCGCGCGCGCCATCGCCTCGCGCATGCCCGGCGTCGGCCGCGTCTGGGTGTCGCTGTAGAGATCGATCGTCACGGGCAGGCTTGCCTCCGGTCGGCGTTGCGGCGCCATAGTGCATGGTCGCGCGGTCCCGCGAAAGCGCGGCAGGCACGCTTTCCATCAAAATGAATTTTGAATACGTTTAGCGGAGGCGACCGGAATCGGGCGTCGGGAGGGCTGAGCAGGTGGCGGTCGAGACGGCGCCCCAGGGTGCGAGACAGGACGCGCGGCAAGAGACGCGGCAAGGCGAACGGCAAGGCGCACAGCAAGGCGCGCGCGTCGCCGGGCGGAACGGCGCCGGCCTGGCGCGGCGGCTGGCGGAGGCGTTGCAGGGCGAGGCCCGTTTCGACGCCTTTACGCGCGGGCGCTACGCGACGGACGCCTCGATCTACCAGATCATGCCGGCCGGCGTGGTGCTGCCGAAGAGCGCCGCCGACATCGCCGCGACCCTGACGATCGCCGCCGAGCATGGGGTGCCGGTGATCATGCGGGGCGGCGGCACCTCGCAGAACGGGCAGCCGATCGGCTCGGGGCTGGTGGTCGACTGCTCGCGCCACTTTAACGGCATCCGCGCCTACGACGCGCAGGCCGGCACCGTCACCGTCGAGCCGGGCATGGTGCTGGAGCGCCTGAACACCCGCGTGAAGGCCGACGGCTGGTTCTTCCCGGTGGAGCCCTCGACGGCGACCCGCTGCACCATCGGCGGCATGGCCGGCAACAATTCCTGCGGCGCCCGCTCTCTGCGCTTTGGCAAGATGAGCGACAACGTGCTCGGCCTGGAGGCGCTGTTCCACGATGCGGAAGCCTTCGGCTTCGGGCTGACAGGCAACGAATCCGGCGGCGTCACCGGCTCGGCCCACGCCGAAGACCTCGCGCGCCGCATGATGGCGCTCGCCGAGTCGGAGCGCGCGGAAATCCTGGCGAAGTATCCGAAGGTCCAGCGCCGGGTCGGCGGCTACAACCTCGACGCGCTGATCGAGGCGCGGCCGAACCTCGCCCACCTGCTGGTCGGCTCGGAGGGGACGCTGGCGGCGACGACCTCGGTGACGCTGCAGCTGTCCCGGCTGCCGGCGCACCGGGTGATGGGGGTGTGCCACTTCCCGTCGTTCCGCTCCGCGATGGAGACCACGCGCCACATCGTCGACCTCGACCCGGTGGCGGTGGAGCTCGTCGACAACAACGTGCTGGTGCTCGGCGCCGACATCCCGCTGTTTCGCGCGACGCTGGCCGACATCACCCGCGGCACGCCGAACTGCCTGCTGCTCGCCGAGTTCGCCGGCGAGGACCTCGCCGCGCTCGAGCGCGACCTCAAGCGCCTCGACGCCTGCATGGCCGACCACGGCTTCCCCGACGCGGTGGTCGAGATCCACGAGCCGTCGCGCCAGAAGTCGGTCTGGGAGGTGCGCGAAGCCTGCCTCAACATCATGATGTCGATGAAGGGGGACGCTAAGCCGGTCTCGTTCATCGAGGATTGCGCGGTGCCCCTCGAGCACCTGGCCGACTACACCGACGCCGTCACCGACGTGTTCACGAAGCACGGCACGCGCGGAACCTGGTACGCCCACGCCTCCGTCGGCTGCCTGCACGTCCGCCCGATCCTCGACATGAAGCTCGGCGGCGACGTCGCCAAGATGCGCGCCATCGCGGAGGAGACCTCCGAGCTGGTGCGCCGGTTCAAGGGCTCGTATTCCGGCGAGCACGGCGACGGCATCTCGCGCTCGGAATACATCGCGCCGCTGTTCGGGCCGCGCCTCGCCCGCGCCTTCGAGACCGTGAAGGACGCGTTCGACCCCGAGAACCGCCTGAACCCGGGCAAGATCGTGCGCCCGCTGTCGATGGACGACCGCGCGCTGATGCGGTTCGGGTCGGACTACCAGGTGGTCGCGCCGCGCGAGACCGCGCTCGACTGGCCCGAGGCCGGCGGCTTCGGCGGCGCCGTGGAGATGTGCAACAACAACGGCACCTGCCGGAAGCTCGCGGGCGGAGCGATGTGCCCGTCCTACCGCGTCACCCGCGAAGAGCAGCACCTGACGCGGGGCCGGGCGAACTCCCTGCGGCTGGCGATCTCGGGCCAGCTCGGCAAGGACGCGTTCACGTCGCCTGAGATGAAGCGCACGATGGACCTGTGCGTCTCGTGCAAGGCGTGCCGCCGCGAATGCCCGACCGGCGTCGACATGGCGCGGATGAAGGTCGAGTTCCTGCATCATTACCACGCCCGCCACGGCCTGCCGCTGAAGGACCGGCTGATCGGCGCGATGCCGCATTACGCCGGCGTCGCTGCGCGGCTGGCGCCGCTGCTGAACCTGCGCGACCGGGTGCCGGCGCTGGCGCGGATGTCCGAGCGCGTCGCGGGCCTCTCGGC
>NZ_VRUX01000566.1:0-2671 GCF_008039885.1 Methylobacterium sp. WL103 | reverse complement strand
GCAAAGTACGTCATGGCTGCTCCTTCCTGATGCTGTGGCGATCCGACATCGACCACGATCTCACATCTCGATAGGAGCAGCCGCCTTCAGCGGAACCGCGGCGTGACCCCAATCACCCCATCTGTCCCGATGACCGACGACATCGACACGCAGGCCCAACGCATGCCGCAGGGAAAGCCGACGCCGGATGGCACGGCGATCACCCCTCAGGACACCGTCGATGGCAAGACAAAGCCGGTCGACGGCCCAATGGACCGACCGGGCACCGAAGCCGAAGACGCGGCCCGTCAGGATAAGCCGTAACGTCGCTCGGCGCGCGACGTAAGCCGCCGCGTCAGAAGCGTCTCAGTCGAACGGCGTTCGGTTGTCTCGGTCGCAATAGCATTCGAGTGTGGAAGCAAAGGTGCCGGGCGCGCCGTAGCGCCGCCCGGCAAGATAGGCGCGGGTCGAAGCCCGGAATCGGCCGGTCAGCCGGTCTTCTCGACCGCACCCGGCACCACCAGCGGCGGCGTCTGCTGGTGCTGGATCACGCGCCAGACCTCGTGCGACAGCCAGCGATAGGTCGAGGTGCAGTTCGCTTGGTAGGTCTCGTCGCCGCGCGAAGCCTCGACGTGGTAGGCGACCACGATCAGGCCCTCCTGCGGCCGGGCGATCTGACCCTTCGAGAACGCGACCTCGGTCCAGCGGGGGGTGTCGGCGACGGCCTCGATCGCCTGCGTGCCACTAAGCACGAAGGGCGGGTGCGGCAGCACCATCAGGCACGTCTCGTCGACCAGCTCGCGGTAGTGCTCGGGAGTACCGTCCCAGAGGCTCTTCTCGAAAGACCAGACCCGATCGTCATCCATGGTGTTCTCCTGCCGCGGGAGGAAGTCGATCGGAGAAGCGCGGGAGCACCGCTTCGTTCCGTGTCCCACCGCGGCACGCCTCGTGTCGCGACGACACGTCTCCCCATCGGGCAACAGCCTCGTCTACGTCACGCAGGTCGTCCACGCGGTGCGTCACCGATCGTGCGGTCGGCCGGCGAGCGGTCGCGTTGCTCCAAACACGATCTGGTACAGCGGCCGAAATCGGAGATCGGTGCGGTAGATCAGGTGAGAGAAGCATCGCTGTCTGAATTCGGCACAAATCGAATGGCATTGCTCTTGCCGAATCTTGGTGCGGCGGCCATCTCTCGTTCATTCACGGACGAGCATGGGTCCGCGATCCGGACTGCCAGACGATGACCACACGCACGACGGAACAGATCCTCGAGGTCGGCGGCCCCTTGAGCCGCCGGACGACGGTCATCGCCAACGTGCGCTGGTTCCGCCGGCTCGCCTGGCGGGCGCTTGGCCGCTCGGCGCGCCGTCGCCCGCATCCTCATCCGCCAGGCCAGGCGCGAGGCGCTGGTCGACCGGATGATCCGGGACGCGCAGACCGCGGACCTCTGAGCGACCGGCCCGAATCGTCTCCGGGTCTGTCGACGTCCGCTTGGGCGAGGCGCGTCGATCAGGGCGCGGCGGGCGCCGGTGCGCTCGGCTGAAGCCAGGCCTTGAGCGCGTCGAGCCAGCCGGCGGGCAGCACCACCCAGTTCGGCAGCGCCGGCAGGACGTTGGCGGCCGAGCCATTCCAGCGGCCGGCGAGGGTCTGGCGGCTCTGGGCATCCATCTCGCGGATCTTGATGTCCAGGATCTTCTCCTGGATCGGCAGCGTCTGCATCTGCACCTGGGCCGACTGCGCGTGCTTCATCGCCATGAAGCTCATGTCGATCGCCTTCTGGATCTAGGGGTTGTCGAAGGTCAGGCCCTCGGCGAAGCGCAGGGTCGTCACCGTGATCCCCATCGGCTCGTAGACCCGGCGGACCTCCTTCTCGACGGCCTCGATGATCGCGACCTTGCCGTGGATCGCCTCGTCGGTGGTGCGTCGGCCGAACTCCTTGGCCATCGCCGCCTGGACCGTCCGGTGCACGTTCTCGTCGAAGACCTCGGCCAGCGACTTGCCCTGGATCACGCTGGCGAAGTTCACCTGCGGATCGCCGGAATTGCCGCCCGCGGCCCACGCGCCGAACCAGTAGACGAACTTGCTCGCATCCTCCTCCTTCACGAAGGCCGAGGCCACGATTCCGGTGCGCAGGGTCACGGAATCGGCGGTCTCGAAGCGGATGCCCTGGTCGCGGACGGAGGTGCCGCGCTCGGTCGCGCTCACCCATTCGCGCGAGACCGGCGACCGGTCGACGAGCATCAGCCGCGCGGCGGGGACGAAGTAGTCGTAGGCCCAGCCCGGGTTGCGGATCAGCGTATGCGGGATCTGGATCCGCTTCATCGCGACCTTGCGCTCGTTGAGGAACTGCTCGGACATGAAGGCCGCCTGGCCGGACTTCGTCTCGCCGACCTCGGGGATGAGGAACGCGGTCTGGTTCGGTAGGACCTCGACGAATTCGGGATAGTCGCGCGTGTCGTAATAGGCCTGCGCCGGCTCGGGTCGCCCCTCGATCAGGAGGCCCGCGACCGCGAACCCGGCATATCCGGCACCGCGCCGGCCGACGAGCCAGATCGCCGCGAGCGCCGCCACGGACAGGATCGCGGCGAGCGGGCCGGCGCCGTCCAGGGCGGTGGCGGCCCAGGCGGCCTCCGCCGCCGGCCAGTCGGAATCCTGGAATTGCCGGGCGGCGATGCGGCCGGACTGCGCGGCG
>NZ_VRUX01000565.1:0-2673 GCF_008039885.1 Methylobacterium sp. WL103 | reverse complement strand
AGCCCGGACGCCGCCGCCCGGCTGCGGGCACTGCTTCTCGACGACACGCCGCACGCGGTCGCCGCGGTCGCCGCGGTCGCCGTGCCGTGAGTGCGGTTTGGGGGGGCGCCGCTTTCGACGATCCAGGGCAATCTTGAAACGACCGCTTCCGCTCGTCACGCCCCTTTGCGGCCTACCCGATGCACCCGTCGTGCCGGTGAAGCTCGGGTCCTTTGTCCCGTTCGGGAGAGGAACAGCGTGAGGGGCGAGGAATGTCCGGAGAGGTCGTACCCCTCACCCCAACCCTCTCCCGGACGGGAGAGGGGGCTGCGCCGAGCTTCGAACGATCCATCCGGGGCCGTCCGGCAGAAATATGAGCCCGGCAGCACATCCTCTCCCCGATCGACCGGAGAACGAAGAGCCCGCGGTGCCCGAGCCTAAAGGCCCGGGCGTCGCGTCACGCCGCCTCGAGCAGGCGCCGGGCGATGACCTGGGCCTGGATCTCGGCCGCGCCCTCGAAGATCGAGAGGATGCGGGCGTCGCACAGCACGCGGCTGACGGCGTATTCCAGCGCGAAGCCGTTGCCGCCGTGGATCTGCAGGGCGTTGTCGGCCGCCGCCCACGCGACGCGGGCGCCCAGCAGCTTCGCCATGCCGGCCTCGAGGTCGCAGCGCTTGCCCTCGTCCTTCTCGCGCGCCGAGAAGTAGGTGAGCTGGCGGGCGATGTTGATCTCCACCGCCATCATCGCGAGCTTGTCGGCCACCCGCGGGAAGCTGATCAGCGGCTTGCCGAATTGCACCCGGTCCTCGGCGTAGCGCAGGCCGAGGTCGAGGGCCGACTGGGCGACGCCGACGGCGCGGGCCGCGGTCTGGATGCGGGCCGATTCGAAGGTCTGCATCAGCTGGGCGAAGCCCTTGCCCTCGACCTCGCCGAGCAGGTTGGCGGCCGGCACCTCGAAGTTCTCGAAGGCGAGCTCGTACTCCTTCATGCCGCGGTAGCCGAGCACCTCGATCTCGCCGCCGGTTAGGCCCTCGACCGGGAACGGCTCCGCGTCGGTGCCGCGGGGCTTCTCGGCGATCAGCATCGAGAGGCCACGGTGGCCCTTCTCCTCGGGCTTGGTGCGGACCAGCACGGTCATGATGTCGGCGCGGACGGGGTGGGTGATCCAGGTCTTGT
Organism: Methylobacterium sp. WL103; assembly: GCF_008039885.1. Classification (NCBI taxonomy): domain Bacteria; kingdom Pseudomonadati; phylum Pseudomonadota; class Alphaproteobacteria; order Hyphomicrobiales; family Methylobacteriaceae; genus Methylobacterium; species Methylobacterium sp. WL103. The sequence goes on along the minus strand of NZ_VRUX01000565.1, from coordinate 1,518 downwards.
TGCCGGAGATCTTCCAGGTCTCGCCGTCCTTCACCGCCTTGGTGCGCAAGGATGCGAGGTCCGAGCCGGTGTTCGGCTCGGTGAACACCGCGGTCGGCAGGATGTCGCCCGACGCGATCTTGGGCAGGAAGCGCTGCTTCTGCTCCTCGGTGCCGCCGCACAGGATCAGCTCGGCGGCGATCTCCGAGCGGGTGCCGAGAGAGCCGACGCCGATATAGGCGCGCGACAGCTCCTCGGAGACGACGCACATGGAGATCTTCGGCAGGCCCATGCCGCCGTACTCTTCCGGGATCGTCAGGCCGAAGACGCCGAGCTCGGCCATCTTGGCGACGATCTCCATCGGGATGTAATCGTTCTTCAGGTGCCACTCGTGCGCCTGGGCCACCACCTCGGCCTTGCCGAAGCGGCGCATCTCGGAGCGGATCGCCTCCATGTCCTCGTCGAGGCCGGAATCGCCGACGGTGGCCGAGGCCGCGCCGTCGCGGATCTTCTGCACCAGGGCGGCGCGGTTCTCCGGGGTGTTGCCGTCGGCGATCAGCGCCTCGACGGCGTCGGTACGGAACTGCTGCACCTCGCGGGCGGTGAGACCGAGCGAGCCGACCGGGCGCACCATCTCGCCCTGGCTCATCGGGATGCCCGAGAACATCTGCTCGAGGTACTCGCCGGCGCCGATCTTCACGAGCAGCGTCTCGGTCTCGCCGAGGCGGCCGGCCTCGCGCAGGTTCGCGGCGTAGGTGCCGAGCTCGCGCACCGCCTCGCCGTAGGTGGCGATCCAGGCCAGCCCGTGGGCGGCGTGCTGCTCGGCCTCCAGCTTGGCGGCGTCGACCTTGCCGTCGGTGCCGAGCACGCGGGTGCGGACCCGGCGGGTCGCCTCGGCGACGAGACGTTTTGCAGATTCGCCGGCGGCCTTCGTGAGGGCGACGAGATCCTGCGGCTCGGGCTGGAAGGCGGGCGAAGCGGACATGGCTGGCACTTTCGTCTGAACGTTTCCGGTTGCCAGCAATATAGGCCCGATCGGCCGGGACGTAGCAAATTCTTCAGGCTCGGGACCGCAATTCGTCTTGAATTTTCTATGCAGCCGCGTGCAATTTTCCTCAACGCCGCAACTGGTTGGCGAAACAGTGGGCGCTGTCGCCGCGCCGTCGAGCTTAGCCCCGGTTGGCCACGGCGACGCCGACCGCGGCGACCACCATGCCGGCGATCTGCAGCCCGGTCAGCGCCTCGCCGAACATCAGATAGGCCATCGCCGCCGAGACCGGCGGCACCAGGAACAGCAGCGCCGAGACGCCGGCCACCGCACCGCGGCGGATCAGGACGAGCAGGAGCAGGATCCCGGCGACGGAGCTCACCAGCACCGACCACGCCATCCCGAGCCAGACCGGCAGCAGCAGCGGCACCGCGAGGCCGTCGCCGGAGAGCAGCGCCAGCGGCACGGCGACCAAGCAGGCGCCGAAGAACTGCAGCGTCGCCGTGGCGAGGAGGTCGGCGTCGGCCCCCGTGCGCTTCTGCCAGAGCGTG
>NZ_VRUX01000564.1:0-2680 GCF_008039885.1 Methylobacterium sp. WL103 | reverse complement strand
CCCCTGGGGCTGGGCACCGACCTCGCCATCTCGGTCCGCGGCCCGGCCGCGCAGACCGGGATCGTCTCGCTCAAAGGCACCCACGGGCGCGTGCCGATGACCGGCATCTGGCCGCGGGCGCCGCGCCGCTTCTGGCACGTCGGCCCGATGGCGCGCTCGATCCGCGACCTTGCGCTGGCCTTCTCGCTGCTTGCCGGCCCCGACGGCGAGGACGGCTACGCCAGCCGGTTCGAGGCCGGCGCGGCGCCCGCACCGGACCGTCCGCTGCGGGTGGGCTGGCTGGTCGAGCCCGGCTTCGGGCCGGTCGATTCCGAGGTCGCGGCGACCGTGCGGGCGGCGGCCGAGGCGCTGGCGAGCCTCGGTCACACGGTGGAGGCCGTGCGCATCCCGGCGCTGGAGCGCGACTTCGCCCTCGACGTGTTCAACAAGCTCCACGTGATGGAGATGAAGCCGGCCTTCCGCGCGGCGACCGCCGGGCACGAAGACCAGATGTACACGATGGCCAGGACCATGCTGTCGCTGCCCGACACCACGATGGCGGAGTACGTCGCGGCCGAGCAGGCGGCGGAGCGGCTCCGCGACGGCTACGCCGCCTACTTCCGCGACCACGACATCCTGCTGACGCCCGTGCTGCCGGTGCCGGCGCACAAGCACGGCATCAAGGAACTCGTCGTCGACGGGAAGACGGTCGACCTGACCTACCTCCAGGGCGCGACGGTGCCGCTGAACGTGACCGGCCTGCCGGGGCTGTCGATGCGGTTCGGAACGAGCCGCGAGGGACTGCCGATCAACGTGCAGGTGGTGGGCAGCTGGCAGGCGGAGGGGACGATCCTGCACGCCGCCGCGCTCCTGGAAGGGGTCAGCCCGGTGCGCGGGCTTCACCCGAGCCTGTAGGCGACCCGCGCGCATCCGGGGCGGGCGCCCCCGCCCTGGACGGGACGCCCCCGGATGCCGACCTACGCCGTCTCGACCGCGCGGACGGTGACCGCCGAGGAGCGGGCTCGCATCGTCGCCATCCATGCGGTCGAGGCGGGGGCACCGCGATGCCTCGTGCAGGTCGTCATCCAGGCGGTCGACCCGGGGTCGATCTTCATCGGCGGCGCGCCGGCCTCGCCCGATCACCTCTGGGTCCGCGTCGCCATCCCCGCGGGCCGGCCCCCGGATCGGAAGGCGCTGTGAGGCGCATCATGGCCGAGACGAGCGCGATCCTCGGCATCGCGGACCACGACGTCTGGGTCGCCATCTCCGAGCATCCCCGCCCACGGCCTCCTGGAATTCGGCACGGTGCTGCGCGAGCCCGGCCAGGAGGATGTTTGGCTCGCATCGCTCCCCGAGCCCTTGCGCGAAAAGCTCCGCCGCATCGCCGGACGCGGAGGCTGCCTAGCCGCCACCGCGCGATTGCGCCAAGCTGCGCCGGAAAATGGGTCCTTGCATGAAACGCATCCTCCGCGCCGCCGCCCTCGTCCTCGCGCTCGGCGCAGGCGCCGCCGAAGCCAAGGTGGTCCGGCTGGAGATCGCGGGCAAGCAGCCCTACGGCAGCTTCGCGGCCGGGGCCTACGAGCGCTGGGACGGGCGGGTCGTCGGCGAGCTGGCGCCGGACGAGGCGGGCATTCCCGATCTCGACAAGGCCGGGCGCAACGCCGCCGGAAAGGTCGAATACGGCGCGCGGATCATCCTGTTCCTGCCGGTCGACCCCGCCGCCGGCAACGGCGCCCTGCTGGTCGATGTGCCCAACCGCGGCAAGGCCTACGCCCACGCGCTCTACAACAGCCCGCGGGCGCTCCCGATGGCGTCGGGCAACCTCGATGCCGGGACCGGCTTCCTGGAGGATCGCGGTTACCGGGTCGCCGAGGTGTACTGGGAACTCGGCCAGGGCGCCGACCTGCCGTCGTTTACCGACGCGGAGGGACGGCGACGCTTCGTCGAGGGGGTCGGCTTCGCCATCGTGCGGGACGCGGCCGACTTCCTCGCGCACGCCGCCGGGGACGCCGCCGGCACGCCGAACCCGCTCGCCGGCGGCGTGAGCCGCACGCTCGCCGTCGGCAAGTCGCAGGACGGGCGCTTCCTCAAGACCTTCCTGCTGCACGGCTTCAACCGGGCCGAGGGCCGGCGCGTCTTCGACGGGATGCACGTCTTCGTCTCGGGCGCCGGGCTGCTGCCGATCCTGCGCTCGGGGCTAGGGCCCGGATCGAGCGCCGACGGCGCGCCGAACTTCGCCGACCCGGAGTTTCCCGGCGTCCACGACGGGCCGCTGACCGTCGGCGCGATCGTCGCCGCGGCCGAGGCGCGGGGAGAGGTGCCGCCCAAGGCGATGCTGCTCAATTCCACCGTGGACTATGCGTCGCTGCGCGCCTCGCTGGGCCGTACCGGCGCCTCGGGTACCGCCGACCTCGCCCTGCCGGGCAACGTCCGGATGTACGACGTGGCCGGCGCCTCGCACGTCACCGTGCTCAAGGCCGAGCCCTGCACCCTGCCGCCGGGGCGGCTCGACTGGGCGCCGGTGGCGCGCGCGACCCTGCAGCGCCTCGACGGATGGGTCGCGCGGAACGAACCTCCGCCCGAGACCCGGCTGATGCCGCTGGAACCCGCAACCGGCGACCCGGCCGTGCTGCAGCCGCCCAAGGCCCTGCCGGATGCGGTGGTGCAGGTGCCGCGACGCGACGCCGACGGCAACCCGCTC
>NZ_VRUX01000563.1:0-2684 GCF_008039885.1 Methylobacterium sp. WL103 | reverse complement strand
TCGCAGCCGCCCGGGCGCGCGGCTGCGAGGCGATCGGCGTCGAGCCGGGCCGCGACTATTCCGCCTACGCCCGCACGACGCACGGCGTCGAGGTGCTGGACGACGCGGGCGACGACCGGTTCGAGCCTGGTACGTTCGACGTGATCACCACCCACCACGTGATGGAGCACCTGCGCGACCCGGCCGACGTGATGGAGCGGCTGGCCCGCTGGCTCAAGCCCGACGGCGTGCTCTACGCCGCGGTGCCGAACATGGCCGCCACCGGCAAGCCGCCGCACGAGCGCTTCCACTTCGCCCACGTCCACGGCTTCGTGCGCGACACCTTCGACCTCACGGCCCGCCGCGCCGGCCTGGTGCCCCATACCGGGTACTGGCGCGAGGACACGACGGTGGTCTACCGCAAGACCGACGCGCCCCCGGTCGCGATCCGCTCGCCGGGCCTCGCCCAGCGCCTCGCCGAGGAGTTGAAGCCGATGCCGGCCGCGGCCTACCTCGCGTCGGGCGCCTGGATCTGGCCGATGGTCCGCCGCAACGCCAAGGCCGTGCGCGAGACCTTCTCGAACCGATAGCGGGCGTCGCGCGCGCGTCACGGGACGCGGCGTAGGGCGAGCCATCCGCCACGGTCGAGCCGCGCCATGCCCCCACCCAATCGCCGCCAGACCTTCGGCCTCGGTGCCGGCCTCGTCGCCGGGCTGGCGACGCCAGCCCGCGCCGCCGAAGCGTCGCCCGAGCCGACGCTGACCCTGCTCCTGGTCAACGACGTCTACCTGATGGGCGAGGTGGCCGGCCGCGGCGGCTTTGCGCGGCTCAACGCCATCGTGAAGGCCGAACGCGCACGGGGCGTTGCCGTGCTCTACGTTCACGCCGGCGACACGCTCTCGCCCTCGCTGATGTCCGGCTTGGACAAGGGCGGCCACATCGTCGACCTGCTCAATATCGCGGCCCCCGACGTGTTCGTGCCCGGCAACCACGAGTTCGACTTCGGGCCGGAGACCTTCCTCGAGCGCATGCGCGCCGCCGCCTTTCCGTGCTTTGCCGCAAACCTCCGCGACGGGGCGGGCGGCGCGATCCCGGGGATCCGCGACCGCACGATCCTGACGCTAGGCGGCGTGCGCGTCGGGATCGTCGGCATCGCTTTGGCATCGACGCCGGAGAAGTCCCAGAGCGGCGACCTGCGCTTCGGCCCCGAACTCGCGACCCTCGCCGAGCAGGCGAAGGCGCTGCGCTCCGAAGGGGCGGACCTCGTCGTCGCGGTGACCCATACGGCGCGTCCGACCGATCTGGCGATGCTGGAGGCGGGCTATGCCGACATCGTGCTGTCCGGGCACGACCACGACCTCGTGGTGCATTACGACGGCCGCCGCGTGCTGGCGGAGTCGAGCAGCGACGCGCACTACGTCACCGCCATCGACCTTTTTGCGACGATCTCGGTCCAGGGAGAGACGAGCGCCGTTTCCTGGCGGCCGAGCTTCCGCATCCACGATTCGAGCTACGTCGTGCCCGATCCCGAGACCCTGGCGTTGGTCCGGCGGCTGGAAGCCGACCTGTCGCGCCGGCTCGACGTGCCCGTCGGCGATAGGGCGCGCCCGCTGGACAGCCGGATCGCCGCGGTGCGCGCCCGCGAGGCGAGCTTCGGCAACCTCGTCGCCGACGCGCTGCGCGAGGCGACGCAGTCCGACATCGCGGTGATGAACGGCGGCGGCATCCGCGGCAACCGCCTCTACCCGGCCGGGACCGTGCTGACGCGGCGCGACATCCTCACCGAGCTTCCCTTCGGCAACACCATCGTTTCGGTGGCGATCACCGGCGCGCAGGTCCGCGCCCTGCTGGAGACCGGTCTCGGCGAGTTCGGCCGCCCGGCCGGTCGCTTCGTGCAGGTCTCGGGGCTGACCGTGCGGGTGGATCCCGACGCGCCGGCCGGCGCCAGGATCGTGTCCGTGCAGGTCGGCGGCGCGCCCCTCGACGAGGCCCGCACCTACCGCGTCGCGTCCAACAACTTCCTGTACGAAGGCGGCAACGGCTACGGCATGCTGGCGCAAGGGCGGACGCTGGTCGGCGCGACCGATGGCGGGCTCGTCGCCAACGCGGTGATCGACTATGTCGCCCGCCACGCGCCGATCGCCGTGCGCGAAGGCGAGCGCATCCTGGTCGGTCGATGACGAAGCTTTCCGCCTCCTCAGCCCTCGCCGACTTCCGGGCGAGCGGTTCTCCATGGCTCGCCCTACCGTTCTTCGCCGGCGGCGCGGCGGACGCCGTCGCGGCGCGCGTCGACGAACGCATCGCGGCGGGCGCGGAGGTGCTGCCGGCGCCCCAAAACATCTTCGCCGCCCTGGCGCTGACGCCGCTCCCCGAGGTGAAGGTCGTGATCCTCGGGCAGGACCCTTACCCGACGCCGGGGGACGCCAACGGCCTCGCCTTCTCCTATGTCGGCGCACGCCGCCTGCCGGCCTCGCTCAAGGTGATCCTCGCCGAAGTCGAGCCGGCCAAGCCGACGCGTGGCGACCTCACGCCTTGGGCGCGGCAGGGCGTTCTGCTCCTGAACAGCGCCCTCACCGTCGAGGCCGGCCAAGCCGGCGCGCATCTCCGCTACGGTAAACAAAAGACGCAGCCGACGACGACATACGTGTAGATAGCGGTGGTGGCCGGATCATTAAAAAAAAAAAGGGGGGGGGGGGGGGGGGGGG
>NZ_VRUX01000562.1:0-2693 GCF_008039885.1 Methylobacterium sp. WL103 | reverse complement strand
CCTGCGAGGCGTCGGCGGCGGCCGGCGACACCGAGGGCTACTACGCCGAGAACCAAGTGTTTCACGCCGTGGTCTACGGCGCCTGCCGCAACGCGTTCCTCGCCGAGCAGGCCCGCCTGCTGAGCCGGCGGCTGGCCCCCTATCGCCGCCTGCAGCTGCGGACGCGCCACCGCCTCGGCCAGTCGCTGGCGGAACATGCCGGCATCGTCGCGGCGATCCTCGCCGGCGACGACGCGGCGGCGGGCGAACGCCTGCGCACGCACGTGGTGGTGCAGGGCGACCGCTTCTCGGACCTCGTCGCCGGCCTGCGCTCGCTCGGCGACGCCGCCTGAGGCGGGAATCCCGTTCACCGCGTTTGCAATCGGTGCAAAGCGCTACGCAGAACAACTCAACCCAAGATTGTATTTGCTGCTACGATCCGCCTCGTCGGGATTGGCCGGTCGGAGGCGTCGATGCTCAAACAGTTGGTTCAAAGCGCGGGTCGGAAGGCCGGCCTCGACATCTTCCGCGCGAGCACCGATCCGTTCCGGTGGAGCCACACCGTCCACGACTACTATCCGGTCATGCCGCAAGCGCGCTGGCAGCCGCAGACGCCGCCGCACAGCCGGCTGCGGGCGGTGCTCGACCAGGGGCGGCCGGACTACGCGCGCTTCGTATCCGCGCTCGAGGATCACGCTGCGCTGATCCACGGCGTCGCCCACCCGCCCGACCCTGCGGACCCGACCGCGCCGTGCTGGAACAACACCTGGTTCACGGCGCTGGACGCCGCCGCGCTCATGACCTTCCTCGCCTGGAAGCGGCCGGCCCGCTACGTCGAGATCGGTTCGGGCACCTCGACCTGCTTCGCGCGCCGCACGGTGGAGCGGCTGTCGCTCCCGACCCGGATGACCTCGATCGATCCCAACCCGCGCCGGCACATCGACCGGATCTGCGACGCGGTGATCCGCCAGCCGCTCGAAGACTGCGACCTCACGGTGTTCGACACGCTGCAGGCCGGCGACGTCCTGTTCTTCGACGGGTCGCACCGGGCCTTCGCCAACTCGGACGTGGTGGTGTTCTTCTTCGAGATCCTTCCGCGCCTGGTGCCCGGCGTGATCGTGCAGATCCACGACATCTTCATTCCCGACGACTACCCGACCGCCTGGAACCACCGGCTCTACAACGAGCAGTACCTGCTCGCCGCGATGCTGATGTGCGGAAGGCCGCCGTTCCGGGTGACAGCGCCGGTCACCTACCTGTGCCAGGATCCGGAATTCGCGGCGCGGGTGAAGCGCGTGTTCGCGGCGCCGGACGGCGGCCTCGAAATCCCGTTCCACTACCCGAACGACACCGGCCTGCCCGGCGCCTCGTTCTGGTTCGAGACGCGGCGCGTCGACTGATCGTCAGCCGGCGGCGTCCGCCGGCAGGTCGGCGGCGGCGTCGCCGAAGTTGGCGGCGATGACCGGCTTCTTGCCGCGGATATGCTCGCGCATCAGGTGCGAGAGCGCGGGGCCGTCGCGGCCGCGCAGGAGCTGCACCATCCGCTCGTGCTCCTCGATCGCCCGGGTCCACTGCTCGGGCGTCTGGTGGGCGGAGTAGCGCGAGCGCTGGATGCGGCCCGACAGGCTGCGGTAGATCCCCGACAGCGTCGCGTTGCGGCTCGCCGCCATGATCGCCTCGTGGATCTGGCGGTTGAGGCGGAAGTACCCGGCCTCGTCGGACGCCTTCCACATCGCCACCATCGCGTCGTGGTCGGCTTGGATCGCGGCGACCTCGTCGTCCGTTACGGTGCGGCAGGCGAGGTCGGCGGCCGTCGCCTCGAGGCCGGCGATGACCTCCATCATCTCCTCGATCTCGACCTGCGAGAGGCTGGCGACGCGGGCGCCGCGGTTCGGCAGCAGTTCGAGGTGGCCTTCGGTGGCGAGGATCTTGATCGCCTCGCGAAGGGGTGTGCGCGAGATGCCGAAGCGTTCGGTCAGCTCGCCCTCGTTGACGCGGGCCTTCGGCTCCATCTCGCCGGATTGGATTAGCGCACGAATCCGGTCCGCCACCTCGTCGTGAAGATAACGTCGACTGATGCCGAGCCCGGGATCGATCTTGTTCATGCGGTCGATTTCATGCGTTCGATGCTCATCGCTGCCGAGCAGGAGGCCGACCCTGTTTAGGCGCCTCCCAAATCAGTGTCGAGGCGCCAGGGCCCGGTCGAGGACCCTGACCACATGTTCCGCCGTCATCCCGAGCCCGTCGTGGATCTGGTGGCGGCAGCTGGTGCCGTCGGCGACGACGAGGTCGTCGGGGCCGGCCTTGCGCAACGCCGGAAACAGCGACAGCTCGGCCATCGCCAGCGAGGTGTCGACCGTCTCAGGCCCGTAGCCGAAGGCGCCGGCCATGCCGCAACAGCTCGATTCGATCGGCCGGACGTCGAGCCCCGGCACGCTGCGCAGCACGCTCTCCACCGCGCCCATCGCGCCGAAGGACTTCTGGTGGCAATGGCCGTGCAGGTGCGCGACGCGGCCGCCCTGGTCGGCGAAGTCGGGCGCGATCAGCCCGGCCTTGAGGTCGGCGGCGAGCAGTTCCTCGATCAGCAGGCTCTGCTTGGCCAGCAGGTTCGCGTCCGTCCCGGGCAGCAGGGCGACGAACTCGTCGCGGAAGGTGAGGAGGCAGGACGGTTCGAGCCCGACCACGCGGGCGCCGGCTCGGACGAAGGGCAGCAG
>NZ_VRUX01000561.1:0-2705 GCF_008039885.1 Methylobacterium sp. WL103 | reverse complement strand
GGCGGAGCCCGGCGCGCTTCGCCTCGCCTTCGACCGCTGGGTCCTCGACGGCGACCGGCGGGAGCTCGTCGGCGAGGGCGGCGAGGCGGTGGTGCTCAGCACCGCCGAGTTCCGCCTGCTCGCAGCCCTGGTGCGGCGCCCGCGGGTGGTGCTGTCGCGCGACCAGCTCCTCGACCTGACGAGCGGGCGCACCGCCCAGGCCTTCGATCGCAGCATCGACAACCAGGTCAGCCGGCTGCGGCGCAAGCTCGAGCGCGACCCGGCCCATCCCGAGCTGCTGAAGACGGTGTGGGGCGGCGGCTACGTCTTCGCCGCCGACGTGCGGGAGGTCCGGTGATCCGCCTGGTGCCGCGCTCGCTGGTCTGGCGGCTGGCGCTGCTGCTCGTGCTGGCGGTGGTGGCGGCGCAGGCCGCCGCCTTCGCGATGTTCGCGAGCGAGGCGACCCGCGTCGGGCGGGCCGCGGGACGCACCCAGGTGATCGACCGCATCGCCATCCTCGTGCGACTGCTCGACACCGTGCCGGCGGACGCGGTGCCGGGCACCATCGCGGCCTTCAACTCGCCGCGCCATCACTTCTCGATCGGCCAGGCCAGCCTCGTCCCCGACGGGGCGATGGACGCCGACGAGGCGCGGCTGGCGCACGGCCTCGACCGCAGGCTCCAGGCGGATGCGAGCGAGGCGCGGCTCCTCTTGGTGAAGCGCGACTTGGTCAAACACGACTCGGTCGAGCGCGACGTCGCGGACGCCCCCGCCGCCGAGGAGCGCCGGGCCAAACCGGAGGCGCTCCAGGTCTCGGTGCACCTCGCCGACGGGCGCTGGCTCAACGGCGAGGCGCCGGTCGCGCTGCCGACGCCGCCCTGGATGCGGATCGGCCTGTTCCAGATCGCCGCCAGCGTCGTCGCCGTGCTCGTCGCCGTCGGCCTCGGGCTGCGCGGGGTGGTCGGGCCGGTGACCGCCCTGGCGCAGGCCGCCGAGGAGGCCGGGCGCGGCACCCTGGTCGCGCCCCTGCCGGAGCCGGGGCCGGCGGAGCTGAAGACGATGACGATCGCCTTCAACCGGATGCAGGCGCGGCTGCGGGCCTACGTCGACGACCGCACGCGGATGCTGGCCGCCGTGAGCCACGACCTGCGTACGCCCATCGCCTCGCTGTGGCTGCGCGCCGAGATGGTGGAGGACGAGGCGTTGCGCGCCGGCATGGTGCGCACGCTGGGCGACATGAAGCGGATGGTGGAGGCGACCCTGTCGTTTGCCCGCGACGCCGCCGCCTCGCAGGCGAGCGGCCCCCTCGACCTCACTGAGCTTGCCCGCACCCTGGTCTCGGACCACGTGGCGCTCGGCCGCGACGTCACCCTGTCGGCGCCCGAAACCCTGCCCTTCGCAGGGAGGCCCGACGCCCTGCGGCGGGCGCTGGACAACCTCGTCGAGAACGCGGTTCGCTATGGGGCGCGCGCCCGCATCGCCCTCGACCGCGACGGGGCGGACGTGCGCATCCGGGTCGAGGATGACGGGCCGGGCATCCCCGCGGACCGGGTCGAGGCGATGTTCGAGCCCTTCGCCCGCCTCGACGACTCGCGCAACGACGAGACCGGCGGCACCGGGCTCGGGCTGGCCATCGCGCGCTCGGCGATCCGCGCGCATGGCGGCGAGATCCGGCTCGCGACCCTGCCGCAGGGGGGCCTGCGCGCGGAAATCGTCCTGCCGGGCGCGGAGGGATAAGGTTGGGAGCGGTCAGCCGGCCTCGGGCGTCGCGCGCATAAAACCGAAGTCGCAGCCCTCGTCGGCCTGCTCGACCGTCTCGTAGAGCAGGCGGCTGTATCCGCGGGCGGCCCAGGCCGGGCGCTCGGCCGGCCCGGCCTCCGACCGGCGGCGCTCCAGCTCGGCCGGCTCGACCAGGAGGTCGATCCGCCGGCCCGCCGTGTCGAGGCGGATGCGGTCGCCGGTGCGCACGAGGCCGAGCGGGCCGCCGTCGGCCGATTCCGGCGTGACGTGCAGCACGATCGTGCCGAAGGCGGTGCCGCTCATCCGCGCGTCGGAGATCCGGACCATGTCCTTCACCCCGGTCGCCAGGATCTTCTTCGGGATCGGCAGGTAGCCGGCCTCCGGCATGCCGGGCGCCCCCTTGGGGCCGGCGTTCTGCAGCACGAGCACGTCGTCAGGGCCGACGTCGAGGTCGGGGTCGTCGATCCGTGCGGTCATGTCGGGGATCGAGGCGAACACCACCGCCCGGCCCTCGTGCTGGAGCAGCGCCGGGCTCGCGGCGCTGTGCTTGATCACGGCGCCCCGCGGCGCGAGGTTTCCGCGCAGCACCGCCATCGCGCCCAGCGGCTTGATCGGGTTGTCGCGCGGCCGGATCACGTCCTGGCCCGGCACGTCCTCGGCCGCCGCGACCACGTCGCGGAGCGTCCCGCCGGCCACCGTCCCGGCGTCGAGGTCGATCAGGTCGCCGAGCTGCGCCATCAGCTTCGGGACGCCGCCGGCATGGTGGAAATGCTCCATGTAGTGCTCGCCGGACGGCTTCAGATCGACCAGCACCGGCACGGCGCGGCCGAGCCGGTCGAAGGCGTCGAGGTCGATGCGGTGCGGCGTGCGGTTGGCGATGGCGGTGAGGTGGATCAGCCCGTTGGTCGAGCCGCCGATCGCCTGGAGCACCACCTGCGCGTTGCGGAACGCGTCCGGCGTCAGCAGCGCGCTCGGGCGCGGACCGC
>NZ_VRUX01000560.1:0-2710 GCF_008039885.1 Methylobacterium sp. WL103 | reverse complement strand
TCACCGTCCGCACCGCCGCCGTGACCGCCTCGACCGGAGCCGCGGCGCCGCCCACACCGGTCGCCTTGAAGGCGGCGGTGCGGACGGTGATCACCTTCTTGCCGGCGCCGGCCTGGACCGTCTGGATCGCGTTGCCGGCGTAGATCGGGCGCTCGAACGTGTCGGGCGAGATCACCTTCATGATGTCGGAGATTTGCGCCACGTCGAGGAGGGCGGCCACGCGCGGCAGGATGTTCTTGCCGGTGGTGGTCGCCGAGCACACGATCGCGTCGTAGGGCTCGGCGATGGCGACGATCAGGGCGGCGACCGGCTCGGCCATGTCGTGGTCGTAGGCCGCGTCGTCGGCGAGCAGCACCTTGTCGACGCCGTCGAGCTTGGCGGCCGCGTCGGCGGCGCCCTTGCTGCCGGCGCCGACGACGAGGGCGTGGATGGGGGCGCCGAGTTCCTTGGCGGCGGTGAGCGCCTTCAGGGTGCCGTCCTTGATCTCGGACTGGCCGTGCTCGACGAGGAGGAGGGTGGTCATCGGTTCAAACCTCTGATCTCGGATGGGGCGCGCGCTCGACCGGGAGCGGGAGCGCGCGCAGTCGGGACTAGATGACGTTGGCCTCGGTCTTCAGCTTCTGCACGAGCTCGGCGGCCGAGCCGACCTTGACGCCGGCGGAGCGGCCCGGCGGCTCGGTGGTCTTGAGCACCTTGAGCTTCGGGGTGACGTCGATGCCCAGTGCGTCGGGCGACATCTCCTCCAGCGGCTTCTTCTTCGCCTTCATGATGTTGGGCAGCGAGGCGTAGCGCGGCTCGTTGAGGCGCAGGTCCGTCGTCACGATCGCCGGCAGCTTGAGCGACACCGTCTGCAGGCCGCCGTCGACCTCGCGAGTCACGTCGAGGCTGCCTTCGCCCGCCTCGATCTTGAAGGCGAAGGTGCCCTGCGGCCAGCCGAGCAAAGCCGCGAGCATCTGGCCGGTCTGGTTGGAATCGTCGTCGATCGCCTGCTTGCCGAGGATCACCAGCTCGGGGCTCTCCTTCTCGACGATCACCTTCAGGATCTTGGCCACCGCGAGGGGCTCGCAGACCGTATCGGTCTTCACCAGGATCGCACGGTCGGCACCCATGGCGAGCGCGGTGCGCAGCGTCTCCTGGGCCTGCTGCGGCCCGATCGACACGGCCACGATCTCGGTGACCTTGCCCTTCTCCTTCAGGCGAATCGCTTCCTCGACCGCGATCTCGTCGAAGGGGTTCATCGACATCTTCACGTTGGCGAGTTCGACCCCCGAGCCGTCGGCCTTGACGCGAATCTTGACGTTGTAATCGACGACCCGCTTGACGGGCACCAGAACCTTCATGGCGGTCTACTTCCTCCGCGTTCGGATTGTTTTGATCGGTGGAAACCGGAGCGCCGCGATCGGCCGCTCGCACAGGGCGCGGACCGTAACGGCCACATTTCCGCCTTGTCAACGCGGCGCGCGCCCGCGCTTTCGAAAAGCCGCGGCCGGCCGACGAAGGGCGTTCGCTTCTACGGTACGGAGATGGGCGCGTGCGGCCCGGCTCTTTGCAGCCGGTGCTTGCTACCGGTTCTTGCCCGGCACCCAGAGCACGTCGTCGACGCCGTCCGAGTTGGCGGCGCGGCTCGCCACGAACAGGAAGTCCGAAAGGCGGTTGAGGTACTTGAGCGCTTCCGCGGAGACGATCTCACCCTCGGTCGCCGCGAGCGCGACAGCAAGCCGCTCGGCGCGGCGGCTGACGGTGCGGGCGAGGTGGAGGGCGGCGGCCGCCGGGGAGCCGCCGGGCAGCACGAAGGACTTGAGCGGGGCGATGTTAGCGTTCAGCGCGTCGATGTCGGCTTCGAGCCGGGCGACCTGCGAGGCCACGATCCGCAGCGGCTCGTAGGCCGGGGGCGTGTCGCTCGGCGGCGTCGCGAGGTCGGCGCCGAGGTCGAACAGGTCGTTCTGGATCGCGCCGAGCATCGCGTCGAGGCGCGGCTCGGCGTGCTGGCGGGCGAGCCCGACGCAGGCGTTGGTCTCGTCGACGGTGCCGTAGGTCTCGACCCGCAGGTCCGCCTTCGAGCGGCGCTGCCCGTCGGCGAGCGCCGTGGTGCCCTTGTCACCGGTCCGTGTGTAGATGCGATTGAGGGTGACCACGGGTCCGCCGACGCTTTCAGATCAGAAGGTGTAGCCGAGCTTGCCGCCGAAGTTCGTCAGGCCGCGATTCTCGCCGCACAGGCCGGCGTTCGACATGTGCTCGACGGTCGCCATCACGCTCCAATGCTCGGTGATGCGGAAGCCCAGCGCCGCCGCCTCGCGGAACAGCGGCGAGCAGCCGAGCGAGTTGAAGCCGTAGGGGGCGAGCGCCTTCGGGCCGGTATAGCCGTTATGCGCGGCGCCGCCGAAGAAGCCGTCGATGAAGACGCGGCGGTCGAAGGTCTCGGGGAACAGGTCCACCGACCAGGTGGCGCCGAGGTAGGCATAGCTGGTCCGGCCGCCGGTGTTGTAGCTGCCGCCCACGGTCGCGCGCGGCACGAACGCCTGCCAGAACGGGTCGGCGCTCACCAGCGGCTTCGTGAATAGGATTTCGCCGTTGACGTTCTGCTTCTCGAAGCCGGGAAGCTTGCCCTCGGCGCTTCCGGGATCCTGCACCGAGCCACCGATCCGAACCTCGGAGACGATGCTGAGGGGCTGCACCGGCGGCGCGTAGGCCGCGGGCCGCGGCGCGTACC
>NZ_VRUX01000055.1:0-14716 GCF_008039885.1 Methylobacterium sp. WL103 | reverse complement strand
CTGTTCGCCGTGGGCGCGGCCTGCGGCGTGCACCACGCCACGGCGCCGGCCGCGTCCACGGCGAACAGTGTGCGGCCCGCGGTATCGAGGGCCGCACGCGCGCTCTGCGCCGCCCGCGCGCTCGCCAGATGCACGCGGATGCGCGCCAGGATCTCGTCGGGGGCGATCGGCTTGGTGACGTAGTCGACGCCGCCGGCGCCGAGCCCCTTCACGATGTGCTCGGTCTCGGTCAGCCCGGTCATGAAGATCACCGGCACGTGCGCGACGTGCGGTTTCGCCTTGAGGCGGCGGCAGGTCTCGAACCCGTCCATGCCGGGCATCATCGCGTCGAGCAGGATCACGTCGGGGGTGATCTCGTCGACCAGCGCCAGGGCGAGGTCGCCCGCCACCGCGACGAGGACGGTCGCCCCGGAGCGCTCGATCGCCTCGGTAAGGAAGTTCAAGGTGTCGGGGGAATCGTCGACGACCAGGACGATGTCGCGCTGCGGCTCAGCCATCGACGGCGGCTCCCTCCGACGCGACCGCGCGATCCGCCATGCCCTCCGCCATCGCCTGCAGCACGCTCAGGTAGCGCCGCATATCGAAATCGGCCACGAGGCCGCGCATCCGCGCGACGAACGCATCCGGCACGCTCGCATCCTGCGCCATCTCGGCGAGCTTGGCCTCGATGCCGCGGATGTGCCCGATCCGCCCAAGGCGCAGCAGGTCGCCGACCTGCTGCGGCGACGGCCCCGAGGCTTCCGCGGAGGGCGTCGCCGCCGGCTCGGGCTCCGCCTCCGGGGCGCCCGCCCATTCGAGGCCGAGGAGCTGCGTGACCCGTTCGAGGAAGTCGCGCAGGTCGAAGGGCTTTGCGATGATCGCGTCGTGCGGGGCGTCGTCGCCGCGGATCGGGCTGATCTCGTGGACGTTGGCCGACATCATCGCGATCCGCCCGGCGAACCCCGCCTCCCGCAGGCGCTTGGCGACCGCCCAGCCGGACAGTCCCGGCATCGCGATGTCGAGGAGCAGCAGGTCCGGGCGTTCGGCCTCGGCTGCGGCGAGGCAGGCGGGACCGTCGATCGCCTCGACCACGACGAACCCCTCCGGCTCCAGGATCTCGCGCATCAGCGCGCGGTGCCCGGCATCGTCGTCGGCGACCAGCACCGTCCGCCGCGCGCCGGCATAGGCGCGGGATGGGATCGCCGGCGGGACCGGGATCGGCGCGGCGCGGGTGATCGCGGACAGCATCAGGCGGAAGCGGAAGGTCGTGCCGCGGCCAAGTTCGCTCGTCACCGAGATCTCGCCGCCCATCACCTGCGCCAGCAGGTTGGCGATGGTGAGCCCGAGCCCGGTCCCCGGCGTGCCGGCGGCGGCCGGGGTCGTCCCGCGCTCGAACGGCTCGAAGATCCGCTCCAGGTCGGACTCGGGGATGCCAGGCCCGGTGTCGCGGATCGTGAACACGGCCACCTGGCTGCGGTAGCTCAGGTCGAGGGCGACGTGGCCGGCCTGGGTGAACTTGATCGCGTTGGAGAGCAGGTTCAGCAGCACCTGCCGCAGGCGCTTCTCGTCGGTGGCGACCACCGCGGGCAGGATCTCGGGCCGGGTGAAGCGGAAGTCGAGGCCGGCGCTCTGCGCCTGCAGCCGCACCATGTCGACGATCTGGTCGAGCACCTCGGCGATGCGGATCTCGTCGCGATGGATCTGCAGGCGGCCCGCCTCCATCCGCGAGATGTCGAGGAGGCCGTCGATCAGGCCCGAGAGGTGCTGGGCGCTGCGCCGGATCACCCGGATGCCGTTCTGGCGCGCTGGCGGGATCGCCGCGTCGCCCTCCAACAGCTGGGCGTAGCCGAGCACGGCGCTCAAGGGCGTGCGCAGCTCGTGGCTGATGCCGACGACGTAGCGGCTCTTGGCGAGGTTGGCGGCCTCCGCCGTCTCCTTGGCGGTCTGGAGCTTGGCGTCGGTGACCTTGTGCGCCTCGATCTCGGCCTCGAGCAGGGCGGTCTGGCGCCGCGTTTCGGCCTGCGCGACGCGGCGGCTCTCGTGCGCTAGCACGAACAGCCACGCGACCACGCCGAGGATGACGACGAGGATGAAGAACACGCTGGTCAGCGCGGCGCGCAGCGCCACGCGGTGCTCGGGATGCTCCAGCGTCGCCCCGGCGTGGACGATGCCGAGGATCAGCCCGACCACGGCCACCAGCGTCAGCATCAGGGCGAGGTAGCGCCCGAGCGGCGCGCCGATCCAGGCGGCGGTGCGCGCCGGCACGATCCGGCCGAGCACGGCCTGCGCCTGCGCCTCCAGCTTGCCGTGCGGCTTGCACAGGTCGCCGCAGCGGGCGTCCAGGGAGCAGCACAGCGAGCAGATCGGCCCGTCATAGGCCGGGCAATGGGCCATGTCCTCGCCCTCGAACGGCAGCTCGCAGACCCGGCAGACGATCTCGGGCCGCCCCCAATCCGCCTTCGGCGTCCGCGCCAGGTAGTAGCGCCCGCCTGTCGCCCAGGCGATCAACGGCGCCGCCGCGAACGCGACGCCGAGCGTCAAGAGCGGCGCGAAGGGCTGCAGCGCGCGCCCGAGCAGCCCTGCATGGGCGAAGGTGCCGGCGAGCAGCGCCAGCGTCATCGCGCCGGTGCCCACCGGGTTGATCGCGTAGAGGTGTGCGCGCTTGAACTCGATGCCCGGCGGCGACAGGCCGAGCGGCTTGTTGATCGCGAGGTCCGAGGCCAGCGCCCCGACCCAGGCCGAGACCACGACCGCGTAGAGCGGCAGCGTGCTGGCGATGGTCTTGTCGATGCCGAGCTCCATCAGCAGCAGCGCGATGGCGACGTTGAAGACGAGCCAAACCACCCGCCCCGGATGGCTGTGCGTCAGGCGCGAGAAGAAGTTCGACCATGCGATCGAGCCGGCATAGGCGTTGGTGAGGTTGATCTTGAGCTGGGAGACCACGACGAACGCGGTCATCAAGAAAAGCGCCGCCTCCCGCGAGGGCGTGACGTAGCCGAAGGCGATCCAGTACATCCGGGTCGGCTCGGCGGCGTTCTCCGGCGCGACGCCGTGCTCCATCGCCAGCACCGCGAGGAACGCGCCGAGGAGGATCTTGAGCATGCCCGGCACGATCCAGCCGGCGCCGGCCGCCAGCACCGCCGCCCACCAGCGCCGGTCGCGCGGTCCCTCGGGCGCCGGCACGAACCGCAGGAAGTCGACCTGCTCGCCGACCTGCGCCAGGAGCGCCAGAAGCACGCCGGCGGCGAGCCCGAAGCGGGCCGCGTCGAATCCCGCACCCGATCCGGGGGCCAGGCCCGGAAAGGCGAAGAGCGCATCGAGCGGGGCGTCGCCCTTCCAGGCGATGCAGGCGAGCGGCAGCAGGTTGAGGCCGACCCAGAGCGGCTGCGTCCCGATCTGGAACCGGCTGATCAGGCGGATGCCGTAGGCCACGAGCGGGATCACAACCGCGGCGCAGGCCAGATACCCGATCCATAGTGGCAGGCCGAAGCATAGCTGCAGCGCCAGCGCCATGATCGCGGCTTCGATGGCGAAGAACAGGAACGTGAAGCTCGCGTAGATCAGCGAGGTCACGGTCGAGCCGAGATAGCCGAAGCCGGCCCCGCGGGTGAGCAGGTCCATGTCGAGGCCGTAGCGGGCCGCGTAGATCGTGATCGGCGCAGCGGTGGCGAAGATCAGCACGCCGACGACGAGGACGGCGGCCAGCGTGTTCGAGAACCCGGTGGCCAGCATCAGCGTACCGCCGATCGCCTCCAGCGCCAGGAACGAGAGCGAGCCGAGCGCCGTCTGCGCCACCTGGAACGCCGACCAGCGCCGCGCCTTCTTGGCGGTGAAGCGCAGGGCGTAGTCCTCCAGCGTCTCGTCGGCGACGAGGCGGTTGTAGGCCCGCCGGATCGGGATGATGTGCTGGCGCCCGCTCATGGGGTGGTGGTCGGTCCCGAAACGTCCCCGGACGGCATGGCCCGCGGCGCGTGCGCCATCGATAGGCCGGATCGGCGCGGGATTCGCAAGAATCGTGCGCCGGCCCTGTCGTGCAATCGCTCGAAAGCGCTTGCCCTGTTCGACTTCGGCCTCAGTCGCCGGCGCCCGCCTCCGCGGGCTCAGGCTTTCGCTCAGCTCGACGCCTTTCAGGACCGAGGTCCTGAAAAGCCCGCTGCGCGGGGCGCTCTTCGCGCCCTGAACCCGCTGAACGCGGCTTCGAGCGATCACCCTGGCCGGCTGTACAGGCCCTGCATGCGGCCAGCATTGAATTCGCGGGCCCGCGACGGCATATCGCCCCCGCATTCGCGGTGGCGCCCGGTCCGATCCGGCCGGGCGGCGCCGGATCGTGTCTTGACGCGCTTCCCGACGCCGCGCCGACATCCGCGTCGTCGGGCAGCGCTCCTTTGAAAGCGGAGCGACGACTGTGAGCGAGACGGTGGAACGGCACGAATTCGGTGCCGAAGTCGGGCGGCTGTTGGACCTCGTGGTCCACGCCCTCTACTCCGACCGCGAGATCTTCCTGCGGGAGCTGGTGGCCAACGCCGCCGACGCGATGGACCGCCGCCGGTTCGAGGCCCTGACCTCGGCGGCGAGCGCCCTGCCGGCCGACGCGAAGGTGCGGATCACCCCCGACAAGGCGGCCCGCACGCTCACCGTCTCGGATGCCGGCATCGGCATGAGCAAGGACGACCTGGCCTCGAACCTCGGCACGATCGCGCGCTCCGGCACGCGGGCGTTCTCGCAGACGCTGGCCGACGCCAAGCCCCAGGACGGCAAGGAAGACGAGAAGCCGAGCCTGATCGGCCAGTTCGGCGTCGGCTTCTACTCGGCCTTTATGGTGGCCGACCGCGTCACGGTCACCTCGCGGCGCGCGGGCACCGAGGAGGCCTGGACCTGGGCCTCGGAGGGGCAGGGCAGCTACACCCTCGAGCCGGCGACCCGCGAGGAGCCCGGCACCACGATCGTGATGCACCTGAAGGAGGATGCCGACGAGTACCTCGAGAGCTACCGCCTCGATCATCTGGTCCGCAAATGGGCCGACTTCATCACCGTGCCGATCGCCATCGTCGAGGACGGCAAGGAGGAATCGGCCAACCAGGGCACGGCGCTCTGGCGCAAGGCGAAATCCGAGATCACGCCTGAGCAGTACGATGAGTTCTACCGCTCGGTCGGCATAAACTTCGACAAGCCGTGGGCGACGCTGCATTGGCGCGCGGAAGGCGCGCTCGAGTTCTCGGCGTTGCTGTTCGTGCCCGGGATGAAGCCGTTCCAGGCGGTGGAGGGCGAGCGCGAGAGCAAGGTGCGCCTGCACGTCCGGCGCATGTTCATCACCGACGACGCCAAGCTGCTGCCCTCGTGGCTGCGCTTCGTGCAGGGCGTGGTCGACACCGAGGACCTGCCGCTCAACGTCTCGCGCGAGATGCTGCAGACGACGCCGGCGCTGGCCAAGATCCGCCGCGCGGTCACCGGCCGCGTGCTCTCCGAGCTGACGAGCCGGTCCAAGGACGCCGAGGGCTACCAGGCCTTCTGGGAGAACTTCGGGCCGGTGGTGAAGGAAGGTATCTACGAGGACCACGAGCGCCGCGCCGAGATCGCGCCGCTGCTGCGTTTCAAGTCCTCCGCGGTGGAAGGCTGGACCGGGCTCGCCGACTACGTCTCGCGGATGAAGGACGGCCAGGAGGCGATCTACTACCTCGTCGCCGACGACGCCGACGCGCTCGCCCGCTCGCCCCAGCTCGAAGGCTTCCGCGCCCGCGGCCTCGAGGTGCTGCTGCTCTCCGACCACGTCGACGCGTTCTGGCCCGAGCAGCTCGCGCGCTTCGAGGAGAAGCCGCTGCGCTCGGTGACCCAGGGCGCCCTCGACCTGTCGAAGTTCTCCGGCGACGCGGAGGCCGGCGAGGCCCCGGCCGGCGTCGACGACCTCGTCGCCAAGATCAAGGCGGCCTTGTCCGACGACGTCTCGGACGTGCGCGCCACCGACCGCCTCGTCGACAGCGCCGTGGTGCTGGCGGCCGGCGGCAACGGACCCGACCTGCAGATGCAGCGCCTGCTGCGCCGCGCCGGCCGCGCGGCCGGCGGCGGCAAGCCGATCCTGGAGATCAACCCGCGCCACCCGCTGATCCGCGCGCTGGCCGAGGGCCCGGAGGACGCGATCGCGCCGGCGGCCGGCACCCTCCTCGACCTCGCCCGCATCCAGGACGGCGACACCCCGCGCGACCCGGTCGCCTTCGCCCAGGTCGTCGCGGCGGCGCTGGCCGGGAAGGCCTGAGCCGACCGACGATCGCGATCGAAAAAGCGCGATCGCGCTTGTGATCCGGCGGTGCTTCATGCTAGGCACCGCCGGTCTCGACGAGGCACCTCGCGGAGAGGTGGCAGAGCGGTTGATTGTACCGCACTCGAAATGCGGCATGGGTGCAAGCCCATCGGGGGTTCGAATCCCCCCCTCTCCGCCAAGTTTTCCTATCGCATTGTAATTATTAGCTTTTTTACCCGATCGGGGTGATCTGCCGTCGTAGTGGTACATATGGGTGGTATGTGTTTCGGCGTTCAACTTTGACCCCGTGAGGCGGGGGATCTGGAGTGGGCCCCTGATGGTAGGCACGATCAGGCGGCGGTTTTGACTGTCGGCCGGGCGTGTTGCTGCTCGAACTGCACGGGGCTCAGGTACCCGAGCGCCGAGTGCAGCCGTTTGGTATTGTAGACCTCGTCGATGAAGCGCGGTAGCTCGGCTGCCACATCGGCGAAGGTCTCGAACGCCATCGGGTACACCCCCTCGACCTTGAGCGTCTTCATGAAGCTCTCGGCCTTGGCGTTGTCGTAGGGGTTGCCGCGCCGGCCCATCGAACCGATGATTCCGTGCTCGACCAACACCTTCCGATAGGCCTCGGCAGCGTATTGACTGCCGCGGTCCGTGTGGTGGGTCAGTCCCGGTGCCGGTCGACGCCGCTCGATCGCCGCGCGCAGAGCCGCGAGGGTCAGGCGGGCGTCGATCGACCGGCCAAGCGCGTAGCCGACCACGCGGCGCGACCAGGCATCTAGGATGATCGCGACGTAGACGAAGCCGCCCATCACCGCGACGTAGGTCAGATCCGCGACCCAAAGTTGGTCTGGCCTATTCGGAACGGTGTCCCGGGCCAGGTTCGGGAAGATCGGGCTCTCGTGGTCGCTGTCGGTGGTCGTGACGTAGCGGCGGCAAACACGCGGCTGCAGGTCATGCGCGCGCATGAGGCGGCGGACCTTCTTGTGATTCACCCGCCATCCTTGCTGGCGCAGGGCCGCTTGGACGCGGCGCCAGTCGTAGGCTTCAAACGCATCACAGATCGCCGCCATGGCCTCGACAAGGGCGGTGTCGTCGGCAGCCCGCGTCGGAGCGTCGTAGTAGGTGGAGCGCGCCAGACCCATCAGCCGGCATCCCGCAGCGACGGAGAGGCTGCCGGGCCGGTGATCACGGACATAGGCCCGCTTCTCGGCGGTGGTCCCTGGCGCAGAGCCCCTTTTAAAAACTCGAGCTCAAGCGCCTGCCGGCCGACGAGCCGTTCGAGCGCGGCGATGCGTGCCTCGTAGGCTTGGATCGTGTCGGCGGCGGCCGCGTCATCGTCGAACGCGCCGGTCTCGTACTTCTGCACCCAGACCCGCACGAGGTTGCGCGAGAGGTCGTGGCGCTTGGCCAGGCCGTGCAGCGTCTCGCCGGACAGATACTCCTGCGCGACCTGACGCTTGAACGCGACGCTGTGGGAACGGTGTCGTGCCATGGTCTTCATCCTTCGAAGACCCGGCCATCCGGTCAATCAGCCCTGCCCAATCTGTCCACCATCAGGGGCCCACTCCAGAACCCATGGGCCCATTGGCGCAGTCCGATGGGCATGATGCGCCAGGGTTGGGCGATGAGCTTTTTGCCAGGCGTCACAGCCATGATCGATGATGTCGTCGTAGGATGGGAAGACCCGGTTTCCGAGCCAGTTGTCGCGAAGGAACTGCCAGAGGTTCTCGACCGGGTTGAGTTCGGGTGAGCGCGCCGGCAGGGGCAGGAAGGTGATGTTGTCGGGAACCGGCAGCTTCCTGGTGGTGTGCCAGCCGGCCTGGTCGAGCAGGAGCACGGCGTGGGCGCCAGGAGCGATGGTCGTTGCGATTTCTTCGAGGTGATGAGCCATGGCTGACGTGGTGCAGCGGGGCATGACCAAGCCTGCGCCGACGCCCCGGGCCGGGCAGATCGCCCCGAAGATGTAGGCCGAGGCCGTGCGCTGGTCCTTGGGGGCCGAGGGTCGCGTTCCGCGCTCGGCCCAGCGCCGGGTCAGGGTGTTCTTCTGGCCGACACGAGCCTCGTCGCAGAACCAGACCTCTATCGGCTTGCCGCCGACGGCCTGCGCGATGTCCGCCAGACGGTCGGGGAAGTCTTTTTAAAAACGGCCGCGGCGTCCGGATCCTGGGCGTGATGGCGCGGGCGGGCCGAGAGCTTGGCGAAGCCCATGGCTCGCAAGACCCGGCTCAAGGTCTGCTCGGAGACCGACACGCCGTGATCCTCGCACAGGATCTGGGCCAGATCGCACAACCGCCAGCGCACCACACCGTGTGCGGCTGGCGTCGGTCCCTGGTCGACCAGCGCCTTGAGGACATCGCGCTGATCGGCGTTCAGGCGCGGCCGAGCCCCGGGGGCCTTGCCGTCGACCAGCCCGTCCGGTCCATCGGCGTTGAAGGCCACGACCCGGTCGCGCACCGTTTGCAACCCGACCCCGCCGATCTCGGCCGCCTCCAAGCGCAGACCACCCGCGGCGATCACCGACAGCGCCAACAGGCGGCGGGTCTGCGCCGGATCACGCGAACCCTGGGCCAGACCGCGCAAGGCCTCGGCATCATAATCCGATCGCAGTGGCACCGGAGCAGCCATCACATCCTCCTCAGGCTCCAAACCTGAAAAGAGAATCACGACCTGGATCGCGATGCTACCTCACGTGAATCACGTTCAACGGGGCTTGGTATAAGGCCACTTTTAGTCAATCTCGGCCAAAAATCGAGTTTCTGAACGAAGTCGAGCCGCCGCCGGTATCCGGGAAGTCTGCCTTCAAAGAAGACCGCATTTCAGGCGGTGCCCCCACACCGCAAAGCCCTTCAAACGACGCCGCCAATCCCGATGCCAAGCTGTTCGGGACCGCGTAGCGAAGCACCGCTCCTATAGGGCGGCGGATCCGACAAAAGCCGGGGTGCCACGAGGCGGCGGCTGAGGGCCACGAGGGCGATTTCGGTTTCGATCCGCGCGAGCGGCGCCCCCATGCAGTAGTGAAGTCCGCCGCCGAAGCCAAAATGCTGGACGTCGTCACGGTCGGGATCGAAGCGGTCGGGGTCGGCGAAGCGGGCGGGGTCGCGGTTCGCGGCGGCAAACAGCAGGATGACGGGGGCACCCTTCGGAATGGTGTGTCCGGCGATCTCGATGGTGCCCAGCGCCTTGCGGGTTCGGAAGTGCACCGGCGGTTCGTAGCGGAGCAGTTCCTCGATGACCCGCGGGGCCCGCTCGGGGTCGGCCCGGAGCTTGTCCCATTCGTGGGGATGGCGCAGCAGCGTGAGCATGCCGTTGGTGATCAGGTTCACCGTCGTCTCGTGGCCCGCCACGAGCAGCAGGATCGCCGTCGAGATCAGATCGAAATCGCCCATGGCCGGCTTGCCATTGGGAGACGGTGCAGCCAGCGCGCTGAGCAGGTCCGGCGTGGGCCGCCGGCGCTTCTCGCGGATCAGCGCACGCATGTAGCCGGAGATGGCGTCGAAGGCGGCGGCCGTCCGGTGCCGGCTGGCCTCGTCGTGGCGGGTATCGGGCTCCAGCGCGGTGGCGAGTTGCGAAGCCCAGGACTGGAACTGCGGCTCGTCCTTCTCCGGCACTCCGAGCATGTCGCAGATCACGGCGACCGGCAGCGGGTAGGAGAAATCCTCCACGAGGCAGATCTCGTCGCGTCCCCGGCAATCCTCGATCAGCGCGTCGACGTCGCGCTCGACCCGCTGCCTCAGGGCCTGCACCCGCGTCACGGAGAATTCCCGCATGACGACGCCGCGCAGGGTGTCGTGATCGGGTGGATCGCGGAAGATCAGCGGGCGATGCGCGGTGACGATGCGATCCTTGATCGGGTTGAGCAGCCAGTCCTTGATCGGGTTTCCGGTCCGCGGCCGGCGCGAGGGCGGCAGATCCTCGGAACTGAGCCGCGGATCGAAGATCAGGCTGCGGATCGCCGCATGGGTGCTCACCACGACGCTGCCGTCGCTCTGGCGCGAGACAGGCTTCTCCCGCAGCCGCGCGTAGATCGGATAGGGATCGGCTCGGTTGGCCGGGTCCAGCACCTCGGCAAACAGCGTGTCCTCAGGCATGACGAGCCTCGTCGGAACGGGAGACATGTGAGCCGGAGACTTGTGACCCGGAGACATGTGAGCCGGAGGCTTGGCGCGGCGGCGGGAAGCCGGGGAGCCCGGAGACGATGCGATCCTGATCGCTCGCATCGCGGATCGGCGGGAAGGCGCCGCCGATCCGGATCGCCTCCGCATACGCGGGGAGCCACCGGGCCTGATCGAACGACACGGCACTGATGCTGCGCCCCTCGCGGCCGTAGACGGCGAGGAAGCGTCGCGAGGCGCGCGAGCCGTGAACGATCGCGACCGTATCCGCTCCCTCGCTGAGGCCGACGGCCTTGATGTTGATCCCGAATTGGCTCGACCAGAACGCCGGGAGATGGTCGTAGGGGCGTTGGTCGTCGGCCGTCGCCAGCATGTTGCGCGCCGCATGGCCGCCTTGCGCGACGGCGTTGCCCCAGTGCTCCACCGAGATCAGCCGATCCCCATAGAGGGAGATCGGCCATCGCGCCACGTCTCCGGCCGCGTAGATGTCCGGGCACGGCGCGCCATCGGCGTCCAGGGTTCGGCACGCAGCATCGCAGGTCAGGCCGCTGGCATCGGCCATCAGGCCGGCCGCCTTCAGCCACCCCGTCTCCCGGACGGCGCCGAGCGCGACGATGACCAGGTCGGCCTCGACGACATGCTCGTCCGAAAGATGGGCGCGAACCACCCGGCCGGTCGCGTCGCCCTCGAAGCGCAGCACCTGTGCGTTCGGACGATACGTGACGCCGGCATCCTTGAGACAGTCCGCGATCACGCCGCCGACCCACGTACCGAGGGAGCGGGCGAGCGGGGTCAGGTTTGGATCGATCAGGGTGACCGGCAATCCCAGGCTGCGGCAGCAGGAGGCCGCCTCGCAACCGATCAGGCCGGCGCCGACGATGAGGATGCAAGACGGACCCGCGACCAGGGCTGCACGCAGGCGCGCGGCGTCGTCACGGCCGCGCAGGGTGAAGATGTTGCCGAGCGTGCCGCCGGACTCCACCGGCCAGGGGCGGGCCCGCGCGCCGGTCGTGACGAGCAGCTTGTCGTAGGCAAGCACCGCCCCGTCCGCGAGGCCGATCGTGTGCGCGCGACGATCGAGGTCGATCACGGCCTGACCCAGCATCCAGCGCGCGTCGAGGTCTGCGCGTTGCGGAAGCTCGGTCGCGTCCGCGGCCAGTTCGCCGGAGAGGACGTGTTTCGACAGAGGCGGCCGGTCGTAGGGGCGGTGCGGTTCGTCGCCGACGATCGTGATGCGGCCTCGATAACCGTTGAGGCGCAAGGCTTCCGCGCCGTGGAGGCCGGCGAGCGACGCGCCCACGACGATCATGCCGGGCGTGTCGACGCCGCTCACTGGGTCACTCCAGGCTCGGCCTGCATGCGTATGGCGCGGACGGGGCAGGCATGGACGGCGCGTTCGATCTCGCCCCGACGGGCGCGGGGGGGCGCCGGATCGTAGAACAGGATCTCATGGCCCCGCACGTCGAAGACTCCCGGCGCCGCAAAGCAGCATTGCGCATAGCCCTGACAACGGTTCAGGTCGACCACGACGCGCAAGGGGACTTCCGCATCATCGATGGTCTGAGGAACGAGCGTCATCGGGTTGGGTCGCTGATCGTCAAATGCCAAGGAAAGGGCCGTCCTGATCGTCGGCCTGCGGAATCAGTTTAGCAGCGGATCCCATGGGCAGGCCGGTCGTCACAGCCAGGACGAGCGTGGCGGCAAATGCAGTCAGCCCAGGTCTCCGTAGCATAGCGTAGGCGGACCGATTTGCACCCGATTCACGTCTGGCGCTGCGGCAGATCGGCGTTGTCGTCATGCTGCGATCCCCCTGACGGCGCGCCCGCCGCGAACGACATCGTCGATCCCCGAAAGAACGGCCTGTCTCGAATCGAGGCGGGCGAAGTCCTGAGCCACGGCCTCGGCACGCATGCGGAAACGCCGTTGCGCGAGAACCGTGCCGATCGCGTCGCGAAGCGCGTCGACGGTCGGAGCGTTGGCGGCCAGGTTGAGGCCGGCGCCCGACCACTCGATGCGCGCGCCGATCTCCGCCTTGTCCTCGGTCAGCCCGGACGAGACGATCGGCACGCCGGCTGCGAGGGCCTGCGAGACGCTGCCGTAACCGCCATTCGTCACGAGGACGGCGACGTCGGACAGCATCGCGTCGAACGGAAGAAAGGGGGCGATGCGGGCGTTGCTCGGGATCGGCCCGCGAAGGGCCTCGACCGGGCGCCCTCCCGTGGTCGCGACGACGAGGAGGTCGTCGCGGTCCGCCAGCGCCGCCAAGGTCGGCTCGATCAGTTCGCCGAAATCGGCGTTGGCGAGGGTGCCTTGCGTGACCAGAACCACGGGCTTGCCGAGGTCGCGGGTCGCCCACCAATCCGGAAGCGGCACGTCGGCGTTCGTCACCGGCAGCAGGCCGGTGAAACGCAGGTTGGGCGGCAGCGTCCCGAAATCGTACTCGAAGCCCGGCACGGTCTGCTGGAGGAACAGGTCCGGCAGCGTGGCGATGGAATGAGGCAGCGCGGCCGGCAGAGCCGGTACGCCGAGGCGCGCGAGTTGATCGTTCGCGTAGACGCGCACGGGATCGGCGAAGGCTGCGTCCATGCCGGCCTTGAGGACCGCGTAACGGGCCTGCTCGGCGCAATCCTTCGCCGGCGGCAGGCCGAGGCCGACGGGCGCCTCGTCGGGCCTGTCGAGGAACAGGAAACTCACGTTCAGGACGACGATCGGCGGGCGCGGCTTGGAATCGAGCAACAGGGGCAGCACGCCGAGGAACATGCTTCCCGCGACGACGACATCGGGCTGCTCGTCGTCGATCAGCCGACGCAGGGCGTCCGTCTGGTGCGGGATGGGATCGATGAAGCGTCGCGCGAATTCCAGCCGATAACGCTCCGGGCCCGCCGGCAGATCGATCGCGCGATATTCGGCGGCATGGTCGTCGTCGATGGGCGAAAACCGTAGGCCCGCGGCCTCGACTTTTTTCCGGAATCGTTCGGCCGTCGTCATGACGACCACGTCCCCGCGTGCGGCCAGAAGTCGGCCGACCGCGAGCAGCGGATTGACGTGCCCGGTCAAGGCCGTGGCTGCGATCAGCACCTTCATGGCGGTGCGTCCCTTAAAAATTCGATTGCGATGCAGTGACTACGCTGCACTGCACCCAACGGTTACGTGCCCTAACCGCGACCAAGTGTGCCAGCACACGCGGCTCCGTGGTTGCGATGGCGCGGGCGATCGTCGACGACACCGATTCCACGCAGGCCCGGTTCGTGATCGATCGGTCCCAGCAGGCGGCGGGCCTCACGGATGCTGGGGCCGCGGCCTCGAATGCCTTTGGCGAGTTCGTGGAGGAACTCCAGCGCGAGATCAGCGCGGCAGGGGCGGCGAGCAACGCGCTCGGCAATCTGTCGCGGACATGGATGCCTCACGCTTCGGCACCGCAATTGCGGGCCTGCGATGATCGAGGCTTCCGTCCGGCAGGTGCAGCGACGTCCACCGGAACCAACGACAAAATAAGGGCCCTTGAATCCTACCGGTTCTACTCCGCCACTCCCTCGCCCGAGAGCCGCGATAGGCAGCCGAGGATGGTCGAACCTAACATACTCGGCGTCATCGCTCCCGCTTCACCGCAACGAGTCAATACCAGTCATGAATAGGGGGTCAGCCTTGGATCTACGTCGTACAAAGAGGATGACGTCTGGAACGATTAATGGACTGCGAGGCCGACGCGCCGGGTGCCTCAGCCAGCCGCCGTACAATCTCAACGGCAAACCGAGGATCTCTTAACTCGACGCCACGACCAGCCGACCCCGTCACCGGCATCAACCACTCACTGAGCCAGTTGCCCCACGCTCAGGATCGCGCCCATCACCGAGACGATGAGGCCGCCGATCAGGCCGCCGATGGCGATCGTGACCAGCGGCGTGATCAGGGCGAGGAGGCGGTCGATGCGCTGGCGGGTCTGGGTCTCGTGCATCTCGGCGGCGTGGATCAGGACGCTGCCGAGGCGGTTCACCTGCTCGCCGCTGGCGATGAGGTTGAGCGTGGACGGCGCGTAGGCTTTCAGGCTGGAGAGGCCGGAGGCGAGGGTGCCGCCCTCGGTGAGGCGGCGGCCTGCCTCGTCCAGCGCCTGCCGGAAGATCCGGTTGTTTGCGAGCGGGCGCGTCGCCGCCACCGCATCCGGGATCGGGACCTCCGCCTGCAGCAGCGTCCCGAGGACACGGCAGATCCGGCCGAGCTCGACCCCGACCACGATGCTGCGCAGCAACGGCAGCCGCAGGGCGAGCCGGCTGCGGCCTGCGGCGAAACCGGGCTTGCGCCAGGTTTGCGCGAGGCCGAGGGCGAGCGCGGCGGTGCCGGCGAGGAGGAACGGCCAGCCGGCCGAGAGGCCGGCTGGCCGTTCCTC
>NZ_VRUX01000559.1:0-2714 GCF_008039885.1 Methylobacterium sp. WL103 | reverse complement strand
CGCCCCCGCCGGGCTGCCCGTTCCATCCGCGCTGTCCCGCCGCCATCGCCGTCTGCCGGACGGAGCTGCCGCTGCCCCGCCCGGTCGGAGCCGCGCACACGGTCGCCTGCCATCGGGACCGGGGGGCGTTCGGGTAAGGGCGGTCAGCCCGCCGCCTGCCCCCGCGCCGCCGCATCCGCATGGATCGCCCGGAACAGAGCCGGCGCTCCGCACAT
This sequence comes from Methylobacterium sp. WL103, assembly GCF_008039885.1. Classification (NCBI taxonomy): domain Bacteria; kingdom Pseudomonadati; phylum Pseudomonadota; class Alphaproteobacteria; order Hyphomicrobiales; family Methylobacteriaceae; genus Methylobacterium; species Methylobacterium sp. WL103. Next base: position 2,499 of record NZ_VRUX01000559.1, on the reverse strand, counting down.
GAAGACGGACACGTCGTCGGCGAGGATCGGGCCGACATCCTCGGGCGTCGGCAGGTTGTACACGTACTTGCGCACGGCGATGTAGAACACCTTGCCGTGCAGCGCCCAGACCGCCTCGATCTCGCGCTCCTGCAGCGGCAGCGCGTCCGGCGGTTCGAGGCCGAACTCGGCGCGCAACTCGGCGCAGACCGGCAGGATCAGGGCCTCGCGCACGATGGCGAGGTAGCGGGGGGTGATGTCGACCGAGCGAAGGCCCGCGAAGACGAAGATCCGCACCCATTCGTAGTCGAAGATCCGCGCGGCGTATTCGCGGTAGAACTGGACCAGCCGCGCCTCGAGCGGCCGGCTGCGATCCCGCACCATCGGTCCCCAATCCGGGTTCCAGCGGGCGACGAAGACCTGGTCGTAGACCCGTTCGATCAGGGCCTCCTTGGTCGGGAAGTAGCGGAAGATCGCCGAGTGGGTGATGCCCATACGCGCGGCGAGCTCGCGGGTCTGCCCGGCAAAGCCCTGCTCGGCGAAGAAGCGCGTGGCCGCCTCGACGATCTGCCGCTCGCGCTCGGCGGCCGGCAGGTGACGGCGTCGGCGCGGCGCCGGTTCCGCCGCTTGGGAATCGTCCTCGTCCACCCTAGCCCCGCTTCGAAGCCGACCTGATTCGCGATACTCGGCCGAGCTTGTCGGCATCGACGCACCGAGAGCAACCTTTGGTCAGTTGTAGCTGCCGGGCTGCGTTCGGTTTCACGCCAGGGTTGCGGCTACGGGCTGACGTGATGCGAACGCGGAGCCGTGCATCCCGCTGGCGGGGAGAGGGGATGACCCCGCCCCCGCCAGCTTGGGCTCACGCCGACGCGTCCCAGGTCTCGCTGATGCGGCGGCGGCCGCGGGTGAGGTGCGCGCGCAGCACCACGTCGCCCGGTGGCAGCGCGGCCGGGGGGCGCCACTCCACGTAGATGCGCCAGCCGCCGGTCTGCGGCACCGGCGCGGCGACGGGGTCGTGCATCGTGCCGGCGCTGGCCGAGACCTCCGCGCCGACGCCCGCACCCTCGGCGTCGAGGGCGCCCTGGGGCAGGTCCGGTCCTGCGAAGTCGATGCAGTACAGCCGCCGACCGGCGATCGGCGGGTCGACCGGACGCAGGCGGTCGGGCGAGCCGACGCGGGTCGAGACCACGCGGGCCAGCGTGCCGGGCAGAGCCGGGACGGGCTCGGCGCCCACCGTGGTCAGCCCGTAGGTCAGCGCGATCGGGTGGCCGGGGCGGACAGGCGCGTCCGGCACGAAGGCCGCCACGATGTTGTCCATGTACTCCTCGACCGAGGGGATCTCGAACAGCTGCACCTGGCCGGCCGCGACCATCTCGAGCTTCGGAGCGCCGGGCTCGACCCACAGCCCCGGCCGCGCCTCGTGCCGCGCCTCGACGTCGAGGTAGGCGGCAAAGTTCCGCTCGCGCTGCATCAGCCCGAAGCCCGAGAGCGGCGCCGCGCGGAAGGACGAGATCTGCGGGCTCGGCCGTCCGTTGACCAGCGGGCGCCACAGCTGGTCAGCGCCGGCGCGCACCACCAGCCCGTCGGAATCGTGCACCTGCGGCCGGAAGTCGTCGAAGGGTTTCGCCCCCCGCTCGCCCGGCCCGTTCTGGCCGTGCAGGAACATGCTGGTCAGCGGCGCGAGGCCGAGCTGCGGGATGCTCTTGCGCGGGTGGAGCGAGGCCGTGACCTGGATGCGCGCCGGATCGCCGGGCGTGATGTCGAAGCGGTAGGCGCCGGCCAGGCTCGGGCTGTCGAGCAGCGAGAGCACGGTGATCGTGCGGGCGTCGTCCTCGGGCTCGCAGATCCAGTGGGCGGTGAAGTCGGGGAACTCCTCGCCGGTGGAAGACCCGGTGCCGATGGCCGCGCCCCGGGCCGAGAGCCCGTATTCCTGGCCCTCGCCGCGCAGGCGGAAATAGGAGGCGCCGAGGAACACCAGGAACTCCTCCTGGAAGCCGCGCGGCCGCCCGGGCGGCGTGTCGCTGGCGGCGAAGTGCAACCGGAAGCCGGCAAAGCCGAGGCCGGCCGGGAAGCTCTGGCCGGCCAGCGCGGTGCCGAGGTCGAACAGGCCGGATTCGTAGGCGATGGGATGCGCTGGCCCGGCCTTCGGCTGCACGAACAGGGCGCAGCGCTTGCGCTGCAGGAAGCCGCGGTGGAACAGCTGCGCGCTGAAGTGTCGCCCGAAGCGCAAGGACGCGGCCGGGCGGAACACGATGGCGCGGTACTGGTCGTAGGTCAGCCCGGCCAGCGCCGGCGGCAGGTCTTCGGGGGGCGCGACGTAGGGTGCGCCGGCCAACCGCTCCGCGAGGCGGGCCACCGTGGCGAAGGTCGTCGGCCCGTCCGTCACCGCCTGGGGCTCCTGTGCCTTGGCCTCTTGCGCCATCGTTCGGGCCTCATTCAGATCGATGACGCTAGGAACGACGCTGCCGACCATCGCGGTCAGGGCCGTGCGAAGAACGCGGCGGCGGGAGGGGGATACGC